>CAYTSZ010000021.1:0-15513 GCA_964440635.1 uncultured bacterium | reverse complement strand
TCACACTCACCGATTTATTTCTTTTATCTAATCTCTTTAATTCTTCCCTCTTATTTGCTTTTTGCTGTTAATCTGCGTCCATCTGCGTTCATCTGCGAGCTAATTCTTTTTTGTTTGCCAGGTTCATCTTTTATAGTTGAAAACCATAAAGTCAACATGGATTCCGGCTCGGAGGCCGGAATGACGGGCGGGGGGCTGTGGAATCAGGCTCGCAGGTCGGAATAACGACGATATCGACACCTGGGGGTTGCGGCTCGGGGGAAAACCAGTCACAAGTTGAAATCAACAATCAAAATCATGCGTCAAAACCAGTTGGGGGTCGGGTATGCCTACTGTTTTAGAAGCTGTTGGTAGGCCTGTTGTTCGTAATCTCCTACCATCCGGTTGGAACTGAACTGGGGTAGGACTGTTTTGATCGAGGCTCGCATCTTAGAAACCCAGTCGACAGGGACTTTGTTATCGTTACGCTCGAAGAAGGAAGGTATGACTTCGTTTTCCAGAGTCTCATAAAGAGCCCGGCTGTCTTCTTCATCCTGGCGCTGATGGTCATCTACGATTTCTTCAATCCCGAACTTCCAGCCGTTTTCACCGTTAAATCCCTCGGCCCACCAGCCGTCGGAGATGCTGAGGTTTAAAATACCGTTCAGAGCGGCTTTCATCCCACTGGTTCCACTGGCCTCGTTGGGCCGGCGGGGGGAATTGAGCCAGACATCAACGCCCTGGACAAGGTGATTGGCCAGGTTCATATCATAATTTTCAAGAAAGATAATCGAATTCTCAAGTCCATCCTGAGCCATGTAATCGTATATTTCCTTTATCAAACCCTGACCCTCACCATCGGCGGGATGGGCCTTGCCGGCAAATATAATCTGAACCGGACGATCAGGATCTCCCAGTATATTTTTGGCCCTTTCCAGATCCCTGAATATTAGATTGGCCCGTTTATAGGTAGCAAAACGACGGGCAAAACCGATCAGCAGAGCATCGGGATTAATGAGATTTTTAATCTTATTTAATTCATCGGGGGCTTTACCGTGACGGGACCACTGTTCACGGATCAAAAAACGACAGACCCGGATCATCCGCTGTTTTTGCTGGCAATGGGCTTTCCAGAGCCGTTTATCATCTGTGCCATCAAGATTGGACTGCATTTTTTTACAGGTCTTTTCACTCCAGGGAACTTCCGGCGCCGCAAGTAAATCCCTGACATCATAACCGAACCAGGTCGGCATGTGGATACCGTTTGTTATTGAAAACAGATCCTGATCAGCAATAAGATGTCCCCACATATCTTTTGTCACTTCACCGTGCAGCTTACTTACTCCGTTAGTGATATTTGAAGCGCGAAGAGCAAATGCTGTGAGATTAAAAGCATCATCGCCTTCAATTTTCGAATCACCCAGGGCAATAAACTTATCGATCTCTATATCAATTTCATCACAGAAACCCTTAAAATACTCTTCGATCAATTCCTTATCATAACGTTCATGACCCGCTGTAACCGGCGTGTGGGTGGTAAATAATGTATTTTCACTAACATCATCAAGTACCGATTCCAGACTCCCGCCGTTTATTCCTGACTGACGAATTCTTTCGGTAGTAAGAAAAACCGAGTGGCCCTCGTTGAGGTGCCAGACGGAAGGATCAATTTTAAGCTTTCTGAGCGCGAGCGCTCCACCAACACCAAGTAAAATTTCCTGACAGAGACGCATTTCTCGCTGCCGGACGTAAAGCTGACCGGTAATGGGCTGCAGTTCCGGTGGATTACCGGCAAAATCAGAATCAAGCAGCAAAACGGGCACTTTACCCACCTGTATTTTCCATACCTTCAGGTTCACAGTATCATTTCTAAGCGGGCATTTTACAACCAGGGGCTGTCCCTGCTTATTCAAAACAGGTTGAGCGGGCAACCGTGAAAAGTCTATTCGCGGAAGAACATGGTGCTGGGTGCCATCAGCGTCTATACACTGTTCAAAATAACCGTGTCTGTAAAGCAAACCAACTCCAACAAGCGGCAGGTTGCGGTCACTGGCCGCTTTCATATGATCACCGCTTAAAACGCCCAGACCTCCGCTGTAAATCGGCAGACAATCGTGCAGACCGTATTCTGTTGAAAAATAAGCCACCGGGCCCGGGTAATCGAAGTTATCTTCGTTTCCGTTTTTATTCATATATTCGTCAAAATCCTGGATAACCTCTGAATAAAGGGCCAGAAATTCCTGGTTATTTAACAACGGATACCAGTGGGGGGTATCCATTTCCATTAAAACTTCAATCGGGTTACGGTAACGGGTCCAGCGGGCCGGACCTAAAAAACTAAACAAGCGCCGGGCCTGGGGGTTCCAGCTCCACCAGAGATTATAAGCAAGTTCCGGCAGGCGTTCAAAGGCCTCCGGCACATCAATTCCAATCGGTTGCTGGGAAGGAATCTCCAGCATGTTGGCCACTTCTTTTTTCAATCCAATCACTCCGTAATTAAATCCCGGTCTACAATCAGGCCGGGAATATAAGAATATAGTTTTGCTTTAAAATTTCCTTAATTATTCACACTATAAATACTACTTTTTATCCCGCCAAAAAACAACAAAAATCACTGCGTCCGCACAACCTACCACGAGCGCGTCATTGGCGAGATTGGCCCAGAAATCCACAACCTCAAGAAGATTCAACAGCTTATTAGTTCGCAGATTAACGCAGATATTCGCAGATTTCTTGATAATTTAAAATCAAACTAAAAAATTTATTTGTCTGTTATATAATCTCTTCAATTCTTCCCTCTTCTGTGCTTTTCGCTGTTAATCTGCGTTCCTACTCTACCGTTCATCGGCAAGCCAATTTTTTTGTTTGCCGTGGTTTAACGCGGAACCAACTCCCAAACCCACTCAAGGAGTTCGCACCCATAAACTTTATTTCTCACTACCCCCCCTTTTGAAAAGAACCGCTTAATAAAGTAGTTCAGCTTAGTCTGAACTACTTTTATTATTGTAATTTGATTTATTAGGCTCTCGGATGGTCTGTAAGGCACAGAAAATTTAGATAGTTCAGCTTAGTCTGAACTAGTTTTGGGTTCCTATTTTTTTCTTGGTTTTCACTGGAGTTGGATTTGCTGTTTTTGGGAGGGTAACAGGGGCTTGTTTTAGCTCATCGACTCCGGGAATGTCATCCAGCACTCAATCGGGGAGTTGATGAAAAAGTATAAAGTTTCCACTGGTAACTCCCTGTTGAGTGCTGGACGGTAAAAGCTGCCTTTATTAACCGGACTCATTTACTGGGCCGTATTTTCAGGTGGTTCAGGAGCCAATTCTTCCAGTTTTTGAATAATCTCCGGAAGTTCACCCGTAGCCACATTCCATATTTCCCGGTAATCAACACTATTATACTGATGTATCAGGACATCACGCAGACCTGCCATATTATCCCAGGGGACCTGTTCGTGATTTTCCCGGTATTCCTCGGAAAGTCGTTTGACCGCCTCCCCGACAATCATAGCTTGATGCAGAACAGCGGAACGAGTTTTAGTATCCTCACTAAATTCATCGTATGTTAGACCTTCAACAAAGTCTACAATATTTTTGGCCGCATGGAGAATATCAATGATAGTCGATTTATCACGCTGCATAATATGCCTCGGAATTTTCCAGGATTTGCTTCTTTCTCAACCAATTATGACTTTGTTCCACGGACCGCCGGGTAACAAGATCAACATCACGGCCAATGATCTCAGAAAGTTCTCTCTGCATACTCACATGATCCAGTAAACTCCAGGTCGCAGTGTCTTCAAACGAAACTAACACATCAACATCACTGGAAGGGTTAAAATCCTCCCGTATAACCGAACCAAAAAAAACTAACTCTTTTATTTCCCACTTCTGACAGAATTTTTTAATTAAATCCTGATCAATATCGAGATTCATTATTATCACCACTTAAAATCTACCGTATTCCCCATAAATTTTCAATCACTTTTATTCAAGCAGACGGACAAAACCTCCAATCACTCCTGTCATTACGTTGGCGTATCTTTGACGTTCGCCGGGTCATCCAACACTCAATGGGGGTGTTGATGAAAAAGTATAAAGTTTCTACTGGTAGCTCCCTGTTGAGTGCTGGATGATACTGCTGCGGCTAAAGGCTGGCGGGTGGGTATTTTTCTGTCAGGAATGGGATAACACAATTCTCGAATATAGCCGGCCAGGTGAATTTTTTTCTCACCCGGCGCTGGAGTTTTACCGAAGCCTGGGTTTCCAGTTTTTGATATATATCATAGGCGATTATTGAAGGGTGCTCATCCAGTTCAAAATAAACCGGCGCTTTGCCCCCAACTTCCGGCAGGGGGCTTATATTTGAACAGCAAATCAGGGTTTTGCTGAGCCCCGCTTCCAGGAGGGGCAGTCCAAAACCTTCCTGCAGACTGGTCATCAATAGCATATCACAGAGGCGATAAAACTGGCGCATCCGGTTGAAACTTATCTTAAGTGGATCGCCGGTCTCGGGATTCTCCAGTTCGTAACAAAAAATTACATCGTCTTCCAGATCAAGTTCACAGCGTAGCTGTTTTAGTTCTTCAAAATACTGCATTGAATCCGGGTTGTGTGGGTCCGGGGGACCGGTGATTATAAAATGCACAGAATACCCTATTTTTTTAAGATGATGGACAATATCCAGGGCCAGCTCAAAATTTTTCCGTTCAACAATCCGGGCCGGATAGATGGCAATCACATCGTCCAGATACATCTTATGGGAACGATATATGGCACTGACCGCCGGATCCAGTTCCTGAAATTCATAAAACTCAATCCCGTCGTGAATGGTTTCTATCGCTGGCTGCTCACCCAGTATGGAGTGCAACTGCTGGGCCCTGAGGTCACTGATAGCAACATAGCAGTCGGTGTCGACGGGGCTGGCAAGCAAATTATATGGATAACGGTCGGGCGTCTCATATCTATCGTCCAGCCAGGCAATATCATGAATCCAGGGAATCAATTGAATCGGGGTTTCCTCGGCCAGTTCAAAAAGGGCTGCGGTTGCCGGCAGATTAAAAGGCATGGTATACAGGTTGTGAACCAGCCAGGTATCACAACTTTGCAGCCGGGGAAGCAATATTTCCTTGCATTTCTCCTTAGCCTGATCGAATAAAGATTGATCGCCGGATTCCAGGGCATTTTCCACTTTTTCCTTCTCGGGATAATCACTGCCCAGATGCTTGAGCACGGTAACATTTATATCTTCGTGAAACTGTCCGCCTTTACCCACAAGCACCTCAACGTCCGCTCCATAGCGATGCAGCCAGCGGGCCTGAGCTTCCACAATAAATTCCGCGCCTCCAATAACCGGAGGACAACTGTAATGGATAATACCGATCGAGCGACCGGAAAGAGCACGGGAACCCATATTTATACCTCCTTGATATTAACCGAATATATTGCCGCGTTATCAGGCAGGGAATCCATGACCTTTTCAAACGGCCAGTCCCCGGCCAGATGGACGATCATACTGTTTACAACCTTGTGTGCGACTATTATCTGGGGCCGATCGCCCACTTCATTCAGTAAGTATTCAATTCCCTTTTTAACTCGATCGCGAACTCCGGGCAGACTGTCACCGCGGGGGGGATGATGTTCAAGTGGCTCTTTTTGCCAGCGACGGTAACGGTCAGGGTCCAGGTAATCAATTATCTCGGAAACTCGCAAACCGTTCCAGAAACCCTGATCCAGTTCTTTAAACTCCTCGACAATACGAAACTCAGCACAATCTATATTTTCCTTGATTATTTCAGCGGTCTGCCGGGCCCTGCTAAGCGGGCTGGTTGATATATCAAAAACAGTATCGGTAGGGATATGGTCGGCCACCTCAACTGCCTGCTGGCGACCGCGATCATTCAAGCCAACATCCATGGCTCCCTGGATGCGACCCTCAAGGTTCCAGTTGGTTTCACCGTGACGAATAAGAAAAAACTGCATAACTGTTTTAATTCCCTTTACTATTAATATCAAATTTTTGCCGGTATTTCTCAATCTCGATCATCGGAGGTCTTTCGATCTCTCTCATATCCAGGTCTTCAAAACGGTGTCCGCCTTCGACGGCCACTATCTGTCTGAATATACGTTTTAACTGCTGCTTCAACTCTATCTTTCCGGCGGCATCCAGGCGGTTAAAAAAGGTCTGAAGAATACCGAATGCCATCTTGCCCAGCGACTGCAGATCCTGGTTCTGGTGGACCCGTTTGTCAAGATCCACCTGGGCGATTTTATCGATACCAAATTGTTCGCTGATATCAATCAGCAGACCGGTTTCCACCCCGTAGCCAATGAAGAAAGGCAACTTTTCCAGCAGCTTGCGCCGGCCGGCATATTCACCGGAAAGCGGCTGCAGAAGCCCGGCCAGATCCGGGAAAAAGAGGTTAAACAGAGGTCGGATCAAAATTTCAGTTACCCGCCCACCGCCACCGGTTCGCACATCTTCTCCCATCTGCAGGGGCCGTTCGTAAAACCCTTTTACATAACTGAGTTCATCTCGCTCAAGCAGCGGACCGACCAGACCATACACAAACTTGGGAGCAATATTTTTAATATCGGCATCAATATAGACAATAATATCCCCTTCCAGAAGATAAAGACTTTTCCAGAGATTCTCCCCTTTCCCTTTGAACTGCCCCTGCTCGGGCAGATAATCACTGGAGACAAACACGGAAGCCCCGTATTTTTGGGCTATTTCCCGGGTTCTATCCTGCGAGCCGCTATCCACCACAGCTATCTCGTCGACAAGATGATGTTTGATCATCAGTTCGGTTTGAAGCAGTAATATCTCTTTGGCAATGGTCTTTTCTTCATTAAGGGTGGGCAGACTGACATTTATTGTTAGATCTTTCTCTTCTTTTAATTCAACCAGACGTTCAATATCCTTAAAATCACCATGATGATATGTGTTTTTAACAATCCAGTCATCTATTTTCATAAAGCAAACACCACTCTTCGATATGAGTTAATCCAGATTATCAACTGTTTATATTCTCCACATAAAACAACAATGTTGCAAGGCGTTTATAAAAAGTCCCAATTAAACCGCACCGCCACGGGGGTGAAAATCACCGTGAGCCTTGCGCACCTCATCACGCAGATGAACATAAATACCGGCCGTGGTGGCCACGTCGCTGTGGCCGAGCATCTCCTGCAGACTGCGCAGGTCGGCCCCTCTGGATAGCATATGGGTGGCAAATGTATGCCGCAGGGTGTGGGGGCTAACATCGGTCAGCCCGGCTGCGGACGACTGTTTTTTTATAATTTCCCAAACTTTCTGACGGCTTATCTGCCGGCCCTTTTTGTTAACAAAAAAATATTTACAACTTCCACCCTGGTCATAGCGGTGGCGCCAGCCGTTTGCGTAACGGCGCATCCAGTTCAGAGCGGTTTTTCCCACGGGAACAATCCGCTGCTTGCTGCCCTTCCCTTCTATACGCAGCTCACCGCGCTCCCAACTGATATTATTGCTTTTCAAACCCACCGCCTCGGATACTCTTAGGCCGGCGGCATAAAGCAACTCCAGCAGGGCCCGGTCACGCGTACCCATCTCGGTTTGAGTATCGGGGGCGTTCAAAAGTTCTTCCACCTCGTCTTCATCCAGATAATCGGGAAACTTTCTCCCGCCGGATGGCCGGTCGAGCAACTGAACGGGATTATTTTCCAGATAACCTGCTTTTTTGAGAAAAGAAAAAAAACGATTGAGAGAGGCCACGCGCCTGGAGATTGTCCGCGGAGCATACCGGGAGTGACAGTTCTCAAGGTAATCGGTCAGCAGAGAACTGCCGGTTTCCAGCAGCCGGTTTTGAGTTCGGAAAAGAAATGTTAAAAAATCACGGATATCAGAAATATAGGCATTAATTGTATTCTCGGAAAGCCCCTCATCAACAAACAACCTGTTTTTAAACTCCTGAAGCAGATCAAGCCAGTCGGCGGGAAGTTCCTCGGACCCGGGACCTTTACTGTCAGTTGCCACCGCCGGATTCAACCTCCGGTTTATCGCGAGCCGCAAGGGGTTTTTCTTTATCTTTGCTATCAGATGCAGCCACGGTCAAAGCGACAACAATGATAAATCCAAGCAGAAAAAAGAAAACCACTACCCCGACCCGGGCATCAAACTGAGCCGGGAGATAGTTCGCCGCAGCCACCCCTTCTCCGGATCTGAAGGGCCAAACACCACGCAAACAGCCCAGCATTAAACCGGTAAGAGCAGCCATGGTATATTGATGCCAGTTATGGAGAAAATAACTTAATATACGGGAAAAAATTAATAATCCGCTCAAAATACCAACCGCAAAAACAAGAAGATAAAGACCCGGTTCCCAGATACCCGCCCTTGCCTGCAGGGCGTGGCGAAAACTATTTATACAATTGAGGATAAAATAATAGCAACCAATAATCAGCAGAATATAGGAACCGCTTATTCCGGGCAAAATCATCGCTGTAATAGCAATCCCACCGGCCAGAAACAAAAACCAGAGTGCCGGTCGGGGAACAAAAAATCTGGTCCCGGCAGGTAAAAAATCATCCTTGGAGCGGGAAATAATCCGGTTTAATTCATTGTTTTGCTCCGAACCGGTTATCTTCCGGGCGGGGTATAAACTCATTTGACGGCGAACCTGTTGATCAAAATTTCCACCGCTGGACTCTACTTCAATCCAGCGAGCAGGAGGATTAAAAATTATGCCGGGTGAAGTTATGAAAAATCCAAGCAACAGAAAAAGTATGAGAACAAACCCGGAGCTAATAATACTTTTTTTGGAAGGACCGAAAGCAGCCGTTGCCGGCAGCCAGGCGCTGGCCAGAATCAGCCCAAAAAACAAAGCCCGCAGCGGAGCGGGGTGATTATCAATAAAATAGGGAATAACCGCGCTTCCCGCCCCCAGGGCAACGATGATTCCCGACCCCAGCAGTAACAAAAACAAAAAATCCATCCGGCCAAAATCATGTTTTATCTTATCACGTAAATCAGGCCTGTTTTTTTGGGTTAAAATCAAGAATAAGGGATAAACCCAGCGCAGATTGATATTTTTAAGCGCGTCCACAAACCTCTCATAAATTCCCAGGATAAGAGCCATCGTTCCCCCGCTAACCCCGGGTATCACGTCAGCGATCCCCATGCACATACCTTTCAGAAAAATAATTAGCCTTACGACGAGATCATCGTTTTTCGGATCCAATTTTCAATTCCCCTCAGGGAAGCAGATAACCAGATTCAAAACGGTATCTCCTATTCAGATAATGAAAAACAAACTCATACGTATCCCATTCCCCGCTTTGAAGCCTGACTCTGGGAGAACGAAATATAGCAGTGTAATGGTGGGTTAGCATATCCTTATAAAAATCCCAGGCCACATCTGTTCTCATGTTGTCATAATTTATATAGACCGCTTTACCTTCCCATTTCAGCGGATACCCGGGGGAAAGTGAGTCGACGGAAGGATTAATAAGGATCAATGGAACAAAATTATTACGGCTGCGTCTGGCCAGACGCAGCACCTCGGGTCGGCTATCCGGAAGATTCTGAGAAACAATAATTATACCGGTCGGGCCCCGGCGAGCAAAATCACTATTTAATGCCTGATCAAGATAATAGGCGACCTCGGTATCTCCGGGGGGAACCGGGCTGGTCGAGGGAAAAATTGATTGCAGAGCATTGCGCAAAGAGGTTCTCGAGGAGCTGTATGGATGAACCTCAGCTTCACCATCAATCTGCCAGATTGCCCCCAGAGTTTTGTCAGGAGCATCCGTAATCAACTCTTCCAGAAATATTTGCTGGTCACGCCAGGTCTGTTCGGAATCAAACCGGTTATCAACAATAATAATCCAACCCGCACTATTTACATCCTGAGCAGGTCTGAGTAGACTGGGCAGAGCGGTCATATTTTCAACCGTTATCCCCAGGGAACGATCCGAAAGCTGCTTGTAGCGACCGCTGTTCAGTGGATCGGTTATGATTAAGTTCATAGAGACAACAGGATAATTTTCAAACTGGGTTCGCCGATCCTGAACAAGGATGTCAGGTTCAGAACGTCCGGTCAGCCGGTAAATCAGAAGGGAACTCTCCTCAAAAAGAGAAACAAGCATTCGATCGGCATGGAAGGCAAGATCCGATATATCCTCACTGGAAATAACATCTCCGTCTTGATAAAGAGGCCGGATTTTTCCGCTCCGGGGGTCAAATATTATGAGGCCAGACTGAGCCTTCGCCAGCATATGACCCTTATGAAACCAGATTTTTTCAATCCCCAACCGGGGAGCAATCTCAATTTCCTCGACGAACTGGCCATGGGGTTCCAGCACGTGAAAACTATTTTTCTGCTCATCCAGCAGCCAGAAACGCCCACCAGAATCAACTGCGACATCTGATATTCGATTTAAAGGAGACTCTTCCCACAGAACAGCTATAGTCTCGCCGTCCTGGCTGAACCGGACAAGTTCACCGGGAGCATCATTAAAAACATATATTTTTTCTTCAAAAACCATTATATTTTCCGGGGTCCGCACACCATCAGAAGCAAATTCTTTTTTTTCGCCATCTGGAGTGATTTGACTTATTCTATCCCCTTCATATTCAGCCACCAGGAGTCCCAGTTTGGGGTGGTAGATAATATCGGAAGGACCGGCGAACCCGGTCCATATTTTCTGGGCTTCGCCCCGGGCAGAATACTCGACAATCCGGTTCATACTCAGGGAAGAAGCCCGAAGTCTACCGTCCGGTAAAAAAGCAAGAGCAGAGGGATTGACATTACGCATTCTACCAGCCACCGCGCAGTCTATCAGGCCCAGATAATCCCACTTCTGCTGAAATTCAAACTGAAAACTACTATAACGAAGTTGATGGGCATCCAGCTCACGTCGAAACCATTTTCTGATATAACTGCTGGCTGACAGACCCTCCCTCCAGGCCCCGACCGCCGAGTCATTAAGACCCAGCGCATAATATACCTTTCCAAGACCGTATAAAGCACGATAATAGGTGCTGTCGGCCTCGACAGCATTTTCTAACCGCTGACGGGCCTCATTGAGATTGGCATCCCGATGATATGCTTTATAGCCGAACTCAAATTCTCTTTCAGCTTTTTCACGGATATCAGATTGTTCCGCAGCAGTATCCTGAGCAAACACTGAAAGTGGTATAAACAGAAAGAATATTATCAGAAATACTCTGAAGCTTGTTCGAGCCATTTTGAATCAGGAAATTCCTCTTTTAATGTATTGTAATAATTTGCCGCTTCTGATCTATTTTGAAGAAACTTAAGGTTCAGATAAATCGCACCAAATAAAACTTCGGGGCGGCGCTGGTGGGAAGGGAAACGGTTCAGAAAATTTTCGGCAGCTTCAATTGCCCGCTCATACTGCTGAACATTCTGATAAAGAACATACTGCATATACAGTGCTTCAGCCCGGTCAGCGGGATTTTCGGCCACGCGGCTGATCTCCGCAAGCAAAGCGGAAATATTATCTATTTTGTTTTCACTGTGTAATTCGCGCAGTCTGGTAAAATCAGGATGAACAGGATTAATTTCTTCAACACTTTCACCGGTTTCTGATACCAAACCGGTATTCCCAACCCGGTTTGCATAAAAAAGCCAGATTCCAGACCCGGCCAGGCCCAAAAATATGCCAAGAATCAAAAGTGCGGTAATAAAACGGCGGTTAAGCTGTTTTGGGGGACTAAACGTGGAGGCTTCGGCAGTTTCCGGGGACGTTTCAACTTCTACGGGCTGCGAATCCGATTTCTTAACTCCCGGGGCATGAAGGCGGCAGCGCCCGTGTTCTTTGCTTATGGGCCATTTCTTGCAGGGCAATCCGGAAGAGGTAGGAACCCCGCAGATTTGCCGGCCAAGTTCTTTTTCAAGAGTTCTCACAGCCTGCATATGCTGCGGCGTCCACTCTGATGAACTTTTGACCAAAATTTTAACCGCCTTTCATAATGTTTTCCAGGTCGTCGCCCAGAAGATCACCGAAGGTCATCTCACCACCGCTTGTGGTTTCTTTCTCTTTCATGTATTCCTTCATCTGCTCGCGTTCCTGGGCTTCAAGATAACCCTGGATACTGAGATCTATCTTCCGTTCTCCTTCCTTGATGGAAAGGACTTTAACCCCGACTTCATCGCCTTCACTCACTACTTCAAAGGGGTTAACTCTTTTCCCGTCGGACATTTCACTGACATGAACCAGACCTTCCAGCCCGTCCTCAATTTCAACAAAGGCTCCGAACTGGAGGACTCCGGTAACTTTGCCTTCGGTCAAAGTCCCCGCCGGATACTTGCGCGCTTTTTGGACCCAGGGATTGGGTATCATCTGTTTGATCCCCAGTTCGACAAGCTGGCGGTCGGGAATAAGTTTCAAAACTTTGCACTTTATTTTCTGACCTATGGAGAACCTGTCAAAAAGATTTATATCGCTGTCTTCCCAGTTGATATTGGTCTTTTTGATTCTCCCTTTAACATTTTTCAAAAGCTGAATGTTAATCAGGTTCTGAGTAATATCCACCACAGGTGCCGACAGAACAGTACCTTCCGGGAAACGGGCCTGAAGAATATCCCAGGGGTTTTTCATTATCTGCTTGCGACTGAGATCAATATGGCGCCTTTTTTCATTGATATCAAGAATCTTGACCTCAATCTTATCCCCTTCTTTGAACTGATCCTCGGGGTGCTGCCAGGAGCGGGTCCAGGCCAGCTCGGACTCGGGAATTTTTCCCTCGACGTCCTGCTCAAGCCGAACAAAAATTCCATCACTCCAGACGTCAACTATCTCACCGGTCGTGGTCGAACCTACTTCATATTTATCGGTAATATTTTTCCACGGATCCGGATATTTTTGTTTCAGTCCCAGGGATACTTTACCCTCTTCGGGCTCTATATCCAGTATTTTGACCTCGACTTCTTCACCAAGTTTCAAGTAATCCTCAACATCACGGACGGCTCCCCAGGCAACGTCACTTTTATGAAGAAGTCCGTCAACCGGGCCCAGATTCACAAATGCTCCAAAATTAACAATATTCTTAACAGTACCGGTCACCCATTCTCCCACCTCGCAGGAACTAAAAAACTTATCCTGTTCATGGCGACGTTCTTCCTCCAGATGCTCGCGACGGGAAACAACGACATTCGAATTTTCCCGGTCGACTTCAAGTATTCGCATTTTAAAATCACGGTCTATGTACTTATCAAAATTATTTTTACGATTAATACTCAGGTGCGAAAGGGGCATAAAAGCAGTCAAATCATCAAACAGTTTGACCAGGAAACCTCCTTTTATTTTTTTAAAAATAGTCCCCTCGACAGACTCCCCGCTTTCAAGTGCCTGTTCGGCCAACATCCAGATGCGATCAACCACAGCTTCTTTTTCGCTAAGCAGAGGCGCACCGTCTTTATAATCAACTTCTATAATTTTTACAAATTTTTCGTCGCCTTTGGATATTCCCCCCTCATGCAGACGATCATAGGGCAAAACACCCTCCGTTTTTCCACCAAGATCTATCAAAGCATGAGCGTCGGCTACATCAACCACTTCACCTTTGAATATTTTACCTTTTTCTATGTCGGGCAGTTCAGCCTCTTCTATTTTTTCCGCGAACTCAGCCTCCCTGTAATCGAGATCACTGTCTTCCGGATCGAGCATTGTAGGTTTGGGTTCAGCCATGCTACTTATAACCTCCTGAGTAATAAAGTTTTATACAAATTTACTTTCATTTTCAAAAACAAATGTTTCAACTGCTCTTTTTCAAAGTCTTTACCGCGCCACAGACATCCCCGGCTATTTTCTGATAGGTCTTTCTGTTGTTTTTTGCAGAAAAACTGTCATAGTAACGCATCTTGCCGAGATAGAGATCTGTTTTTCGCGGCCGGGGCAGATAATTACCTGCCGGCCATGCTTCAAATGTCCCTTTCAGATAACCGGGTAAAACTCCACATCCGGAGTCCTTAACAATCTTACCTATGCCAGGACGAAATCGTTTAATATCTCCGTCAGAAGTGCGCGTTCCTTCGGGAAACATAACAACCAGATTACCCGCCTTCAGGAGTTCAATCGCTTTTTCCATCGCTTCCCTGTTATACACCCCTCGTTTAACCGGGAAAGAGTGAAAAGCTCTAATTAAGGAACCAAACAGGGGAATTTTATGAAGTGATTGTTTTGCCATACTAAAAATGGGGCGTGGCAGATCAACACCAATCATCGGCGGATCAAGTACACTGGCATGATTGGTAGCTATCACAGCTCCTTTGTCACGGGGAACATTTTCCAAGCCATGAGTCTGATGACGAAAATATAATCTAAAAAAAGCTCCCACAAATACCTGTGAGAGGCGATAATACCACGACCGGGGTTGAAACCGGTTTGTTTTTATATCAATTTTCGTCAATTTCCTCCAGCAAAAGTTCTACAACCTCTCCCACATTATACTCGGAAGTATCGATGTAGATGGCATCTGCGGCCGCTTTCAATGGCCCGTCTGCCCGTCCGCGATCGGTTTCATCTCTTTTTCGGATTTCCTTCACTACAGATTTTAAATCAATTTTTTTATTTTTACGTTCAATTAGCTCATTATAACGCCTTTTGGCTCTAATATCAAGTGACGCGTCCAGATAGAATTTATATCTGGCATCAGGAAATACCACCGTCCCTATATCCCTGCCGTCCATAACAACCTTCCCTTTTTCTCCCATCTCCCGCTGCTTTTTCACCAGGTGGCGACGCACCGGTCCCAGGGCTGCAACCCGGCTGACCTTTTTGCTGACCCGGTTGTCCCTGATATCTTCGCTTACATCCTCACCGTCCATATAAACTCTAAGCTGCCCGTCTTCAAATGTCATTCTCATCTCTGTGTTTTCCAGAATTTTCACCAGCTCATCGGGAGAATCAATATCCACTCCCCTGCGCAGCGCTTTCAAGCAGAGGCAGCGATACATCGCTCCGGTATCAATATAATCCCAGTTTATATTCCTGGCTACCTGTTTGGCAACCGTGCTTTTACCGCTGCCTGCGGGTCCATCAATCGCAATAACATTTTTTTTATTCATAAAGTTTTAATCCCTTCTGCTTCTTTTTGTAGTAGTTGTTTTGCCTTTTTCTGTTCCTCAAAACGCCGGAAGGCGAGTTTTATTGTTCCTTTTTCGCCTTCTCTTACGCGAAGTACTTCTATATCACAGATATTGATGTTGTTTTCAGCCAACACAGTGGTTATCTCGGCCAGAATACCGGGCCGATCCGGGGCCTGGATCCTCAGTTCAAAAAGACTGCCCAAAATCCCTTTAGTTTTGTCCGGAATCCGGCTGCGCTGCTTTCGTGCGCCGGACAACCATTCGATAATTTCTTCCCAGCGATTATTACCAAGTAATAATTTTACCTCATTTAAAATATTCTGAAACTCTGATAGGGAGTTAATTATTTTTTCCCTGTTTGTTTGAAAAATATCCCGCCACAGTGCCGGATCTCCTCCGGCTATACGAGTTGTGTCCCGGAAACCGCCGGCCGCCAGAGGCAG
>CAYTSZ010000020.1:0-15515 GCA_964440635.1 uncultured bacterium | reverse complement strand
ATCCACCACCCGGTGAAATATGACCGTACATTATTACATAAAAACCAAAAACCATGATAAAAGGCAGAATAAGGCCAACGCCACAACGAACTATCGCGGTAAATCTAACCCCGAGCATAGAAACTTTCCTGCGAGGGGCAAAGAAAAAAAGTATAGTGGCCGCGGTAAAGATAACGGTAGCCTCCCCCAGCGTATCGAAACCACGATAATCAAACAAAATTGCTGTGACCTGATTAATAGCACCGGTTTCTTCTACTCCTTTGACCGTATATCCGGACAGATCAACTCGATCAGCAAGCAAAGGCATTTCCCGCATGGTCAGCAAAGTTAAACCGCCGAGCAGAACAAGTAGAACAATTAGAAAAATATGGGTGGTTTTCATTTACATCCCCTCCGTTTTATTAATGGCCACCACATAAAAAGCGGTAACCAGCCCGAGTCCGATAACCGCCTCTGTCATGGCCACATCGGGGGCCTGCATTATAATAAAAACCACGGTGAGATTGATACTGAAAATAGACATGGAAATAATTGAATTGATCGGAGAACTGGCAAATATGGCGTAAACTGCAGTAAGAATAAGAAAACCAAGCACGCCGGCAACAATTATCTCATTCACATTTTTTCTCCTTTAATCCTTATTCTTCCTCGCCGGATCTATCGTGCATTCGATCATAGGCATAATCGTCCCGGACCAGAGAAGCAATATCATAACCTCGCTGATAGGCGCTGCGGGCGAGGGCATGGCTGGCCATGGGATTGGTGAGCAGCATAAAAAAAGCTACCAGGATAATTTTTAAAATCACAGCCGGATCCGAAACCTGGAGCATATAAGCCATCAGCAGGGAAACAGAGCCTCCTGTCAAACACTTGGAGGCGGCATGCAGTCGGGCGTAAATATTTGTGAACCGCAGCATGGCCACCGAAGTGGCAATAAAGAACAATACTCCGCTTAACAAAAAATACATCCTGACAATATCCAGGAAACTAATATTATTCATGATACAAACTCTCCCGGCGGCCAAGATAACGGGCCATTACCAGCACCTCTGCGAACTGCAAAATGGCATAAACAAGAGCCACGTCCAGAAAAATATCCGTCCCGTAAATATAAGTCCATAATATTATTAAAGAAAAAAACATAATTCCAATCGCGTTAGCGGCCACTATCCGGTCGGGTACGGTGGGTCCTTTAATCAAACGCACGAAAGTTATCACACAGGCGCAGAGAAGCATAACTATAAGAACTTGAATAATCATTCGAATATCCTGCTCAGCCATATTTCCATCAAACTTATTGTTTCCCAGGTATCCTCACGAATTTCGCGGCGGGCAAGCTCCAGATAATGGATATAGAGACGTTTTTTCTTCCTGTTTAATTCAAGAACAAGGGTGCCGGGGGTAAGAGTTATGACGGTACTCAAAAGGAAGAGGGCAACTTTGTTTTTCAATTTATAGTCATAGCCAATAATTGACGATTCCAGAGAAACCCCGGGCATCAGGCCAAAAAAAGCAAGTTTATAACTGGCCTGAAACACCTCCAGGAAAACATACATAAGAAAAACAAAGACAAAAAGGGCGCGGATAATCAAACTTAGAGAAAAACTGCGCAGAGCTTCCACCGGAAGGACACTTACAGTAATACCAACCACAACAATTCCAGCCAGCAGGGCCGGGAGGCTGTATTGCCCCGTATAAACAACCCAGGCGACAAAAAGGACCAGTACAACCGGAGAATATTTTTTCAGTTTATCCAGCAAGCTCAGCCGTCCTTCCTGTTAAAAATATTTCACTCGAAAGTAAACTTATCAAGCTTCAGCCCGCATATGCTCGCCGCTGGAGGAGGTACGGATTTTTAAAATTTCCGCCCACAATGATACGGCAATATCACCGGGATGGGAAGTTCCAAACTCAAGACCGACCGGGGTATAAACGCGGGGGTCGGCGAGCGGATCCTGTCCGATTTCCTCCTGTATTTCTTTACAGAGACGAATTACCTTTGATTTTGAGCCAATCATCCCGATATAGCAGGCATCGGTTTTCAGCGCCTGTTTAAGGACTATTTCATCGGCCGCGTGACCGCGGGTCATAATTGAAATATAGGTATTTTCATCCACATCGAGCTTATCAAAAACAGACTCAAAATCAGAACATACCACGCGGGAAGCAAGCGGATAAAGATCACGATTGGCAAACTCCTCGCGATCATCAACGATCACATAAGGACGATCGGTAAGCTCGGCTATTCTGGCAACCGCACGGCCACAATGACCGCCGCCAAACTGAATCAACTGAAAATCGCGGCGAAACACATCTATAAACAAGCGGGCCTCACCACCACAATACATCCCCAGCCCTTCTGGTTCCAGCGTATATTCCACTTCCCTGTTTTTGCCCTCTTTAAGGGCTTCCCTGGCTTCCTCAATCACATTGGCCTCCAGGGTTCCCCCGCCGATAGTTCCCTCTATTTCACCATCGGGATAAACAATCATCTTCGCGCCGGCTTTGCGGGGCGAAGAAGCCGCTGTGTGGGTGATGGTCACAAAAGCAAACGGAGTTCCTTCTTCGCAATTCTTGCGAGCGATTTGAAACAGATCCATATCCATATTTAATTCACCTCGGAGAATATAAAAATGAATGATAACAAAAGTTTACACTGAACACTACTTTTAAAAGGCTTGTAACAGGCAAGATTTTATTAAAAAAATCGCGCGGGACTATAATAAGCTTAACCCACATTATGCACGAAACCGGAGATTTCACAGCATAAGGTGTCCCAACGGGACAGATTATTTACGACAGTGATGCTGTCGTAAATAATCCGGGTTAGATTATTTTTTCGATTGGAAATACTACAGCACGCAGATGGTGGCGGGACATTTTTTTGTTTTTAAATTCTTTTAATTCTTTAAACAACTCTTCAATAACATCCTCCTTAACAAGAGCCTGAATAACACTGGCATTCCCCGGAAAGACCTGAGTGCCGAAATGTTTGCCCTCAATGTCTTTGCTTTCAATCATTGAATAACGAACATAATCACACACACCGTGGCTGTCAAGAATTTCTACCATTGCTTTACCATACTCGAAATGAACAGATATGTGAACAAATTTCATAATATCAGCTCCAGTCCGATTTTTCTCGGACACAATTGATTATATTAAATAAAGACGTAAATATTTTAATATTATGATTCCTCCGGCCAAATAGCAGTCACAAAAATCGCGAGCAAAGAATATACGATAATAATGGCTGACGTTACTAACCAATCAACCGGGCCGGGCAAAAAATGCGGATAAAAATAGGCACAGCCCGCAAGCAAAATGCTTATAGCCAGAACCGGGTAAACCAGGATTGTAATTAAGCCACGGGCAGTAGAACTGACGGTGAATAGTCCAAAGGCCAGTATCAACAGCACCACCGCAACTGTGGCCACTATTCCACCAACAAGACCGCCCTGAAAAAATGCCACAGACTGCCAGAACAAACCGGTCGCCAGCAGCAGACTCACAAACGCAAAGACATACAAACACCAGTAACGCCAGCGAGTTTTTAATTTTTCACCGAGGTCATCAAAAAGAGTATAAACCACAGGTATAACCAGCAGGGTTAAGGCGCTGGAGGTGAACATCCCACCAACTACCACCCAGCCCATAGGGGCCCGGGCCTCACCTCCGAGTCCATAGCCAAGCGCTATAGGCATCATACCGAGAATAGTGGAAATCGCGGTCATAAGAACGGGACGAAACCTCACCCGACCCGCCCGGGCGACGGCATCCCTAACCTCACTGCCGCGAGCAATAAGAACATTAGTATAATCAACAAGTAAAATACCGTTTTTAGTTACCAGACCGACAAGCATAATTATTCCTATAAAAGGAAAAATACTGAATGTCATATTAAAAGCATACAGCAGGCCAAAGGCGCCAAGACCCGCCAGGGGCAGACTCATCAAAATTGTAAGCGGATGCAGCCAGGACTCAAACTGAGCGGCCATCACCAGGTATACAAATACGATTCCAAATATTAAAGAAACGGTCAGATTCTGAAAAGACTCCTGCATATCCTGGGCCTGCCCGGCAGTGGTCCACTCAAAACCGGTAGGTTTAGTCTCTTCAATCCGTTCGCTGAGTATATTCAAGGCATCACCAAGAACGACATCGGGAGGAGTGGAAGCAGAAACAATAGCCGACCGGCGTCTATTAAAGTGTCCTATTTCGCTGGGTCCCACTGCTTCCTCAAAATCAACAAAATTAGCCAGTGATATCAACTCACCGTCATCAGCCCGAATATAAATTTCTTCCAGCGCACCAGGGGCAAGCGGCTTGGGAGTCACTTCGGTAATAATTTTATACCTTTCATTTCTCTGTTCTACTTCAGAAATTTCCGGCGTTCCCATCATAAAATTTATGGCCTGGGATATTTCCCGAACCGAAACCCCACTGCGGGCCATTTTATCACGCTTGAAGTTAATATTTATCTGCGGGTTTTCCATTTCAAGATCAGTATTAACACCAGTAAATTCATCCTGCTCTCTCATCCACCGCATCAATTCTCCACTATATTTAGAAAGCTGAGAAAGATCAGAATATTTAAGCACAACTTGAATGGGGGCTTCACCTCCGCCGGGGCCACCGGTAACAAGAACATAAGAACGACCTCCCGGAACTCGGGATAGTTTTTCTCGTATTTTCTGCATAACCTGAAGCTGGTGGTCAGAACGCTGATCGGGGTCAACCAGGCGAACAAAGGACATCCCGGAATTTACCTCACCGGGACCGGCGCCACGGGTAAGACCGACGGCTAAAAAATATCGATCAACTTCCGGTGTTTCCTTCAGTATTTTCTCAAGCCGGCGAACATAATTATCAGTTTCAGAAAGCGTGGAACCCTGGGGGGTTTCAAAAGAGATCAAAAACTCAGAACTATCAACATCGGGAGCAAACTCAGTTGAAAGCTGAAGAAAGAAAAATACTCCCAGTAAAAGAGCAATTAAAGCAATAATTATAACAATAAACCTGTGGTTTAAGCTCCGGTCCAGAACTTTACCGTATATTTTTTCCAGTTTTTTAAGACCGGAATTTATTGCGCTGCTCAACCAGTTTTTTTTCTCTGAAACAACAAGAAGGCGGGAATTAAGCATCGGGGCCAGGGTTAAGGCGGTTACTGTTGACGCAAAGACGGTCACCGCGGCGGTAATTCCAAATTCAAAGAAAATACGGCCAATTATACCCCTGGTGAAAGCCACCGGGACAAACACCGCACACAAAGAGAGGGTATTCGCTATTGCCGCGAAGGCGACTTCGGTCGTCCCGACCCTGGCGGCCGGCATGGCATTGGCTCCTTCCTCCATGTGACGATAGGTACTTTCCAGGATAACAATCGCATCATCAACTACAATCCCAACTACAAGTATAAAAGCAAGCAGAGAGAGAATATTCATGCTAAAACCAAGACTGTATATTATGCCAAACCCGGCGGCCAGAGAAGCGGGAATCGCGATGGTAATAACCAGGGTTCCCCATAAAGTCTGAAGAAAGAATAGAACAACCAGGATTACAATAAAGGTCGATATGAATATGGTGGTCTGCAGGTCAAGAATGCTTTCAGCAATAAATCTGGAACCATCGGAGGCAATCACATACTCAATTCCCGGCGGAAAATTTTCCTTCAGTTCTTCCATCCGAGCGCGTACTCTTTCAACAACCTGGACGGTATTGGCATCGGCCTGGCGGACAATCCCCATCCCGATGGTAGGCTCACCTTTGTAGCGGGCGAAAAGCCTTTCGCTTTTTACTCCATCAACCACCTCGCCAAGATCACCGAGGCGAACCGGCTGACCATCTCTCTCGGCAACGATTAATTTTCTCAATCCTTCCGCATCATTATAAAGGCCCTTGGAAATAATCAGAAATTCACGCTGTTCACCTTCAACGCGACCCATCGGCAGCTTAATATTATTTTCCTTTAAAACAGCAACAACTTCGGCGGAAGTAAGATTATGCGCGTTCAACCGTTTCGAATCTAATTTTACGCGGACCGCATATTCTTTCTCCCCACCAATCTGGACCCGGCCAACTCCACGCATACCCTCGATTTGAGGACTGAGGACATTATCAATATAATCGGTAAGCCTGACCAGATCCCAGTTTTCATCACCAAGCATCGTAATCCACAACACTGCCTGAGCATCAGGATCAACTTTTCTAACGATAGGAGGGTCGGCATCGTCAGGCAGATCGTTTCTAACCCTTTCTATACTGTCTCGAATGTCCTGAACTGCTACATCTATATCACGCCACAGTTCAAACTCGGCTGTTATCGTCCCCACCTGTTCACGGGATGTCGACTTGAGCTCTTTTAAACCTTCGACGGTATTAATTTCTTCTTCAAGCGGTTCTATTATCTCCGATTCAACAACCTCGGGATCCGCGCCGCGCATTACAACGCTCACACTGGCAAGGGGCATATCAAAGTCCGGAAATTCACGGACCGGTAAATTCATCCAGCCGTAAAATCCAAACAGGCCGATAATTATAAATACAACCCAGGTTAGAACAGGCCGTTTTATACAAAAATTCCAGATCATTATTTAAGCAATCCTTCCATCATTTTTCATTCCCCTGGATATCGTTTAGAACTTTTACCGGGGCATTATCGCTCAACGACTCATGTCCGCGTTCAACTATCAGATCGCCACTGTGAACCCCCCGCAAAATTTCAACCCGACCCGACTCGCGCCGACCCACGAGAACCTGCTGACGATGGGCCAGCCACTCCTCTATTCGATAAACGCTGTATCCTTCACGCCCGGCGACAAGGGCCCGGGCGGGAACTACCGGATTCACACGGGTATCAAATATAACTGTTGCCCGGACAAAACCACCGGGTTTTAATTTCCCGGAACCATTGTTTATTTCACCTTTCAAAAGCAGTTTTCTGGTTTGCTGATTTATTTCAGGATTGATAAAAGTTATCTTGCCATCAAAAATCTTCTCAGCATATATTTCGGACTCAACTTTTAGGGGCAATCCCCGTTTAACTCTGTATGCATATTTCTCCGGAACAGAAAACCGAACTTCCATGGGGTTTATTCTATGCACAATCGCAAGGGGATCTTCAACACTGACCAGCTCCCCCGTATCAACCATATTTTCCCCTATAACGCCATCAAACGGCGCCTTCAGGTAAGCGTCATCCAGTCGCTCACGAGCCGATTCCAGTTGGGCCTCGAGCCTGCTGACACGGGCTATGGAACTTTTGAAAAGTGCACGGGCGTCATCATAAACCTGACGGGGAGCCAGGCCGCGCCGGAACAAACTTTTCTTTCGTTGATATTTTTTTCTGTTATTTTTCAGATTCACTTTCGCTTCCTCGAGGGCCTGGCGACTGGCTTCAACCTCTTGCTGCAGGACCTCATCATCTATTTCAAACAAAATCTGTCCTTCTTCAACCAGTTGCCCATCTCTAAAGCCAACTTTTAACAGTTCCCCCTCGGTGCGAGCTTTTACAGTAACCCTGCGACTGGCCTGCAGATCACCTATTTCTGTAAATGAATCACGGATTTCCTGTTCATGCACTTTATAACCCTCCACAGCCACCCTGTTCTTTTTTTCTTCTCCCTGTTCGGGTTCTGCAGCACAACCGGCAAGAAACCCCATTAATAACAAACCTATAAGCAACCAGTTAATTCTTTTCATATTTCTGATCTCCTCTTAATTATCATTGCTTTACTGTGTTTTAAATATCATAAAAGTTCTCGTTTGAATGTACCAGTCGCCAGTTTCAGAGCCAGAATTTCAAGCTGATAGGAATAATAACTGCGCGCATAAGCGAGCTGAGTCTCTTTTAACACGTCGTGAGCATCGCTGACATCCAGGCTGGTAGCAAGTGATTCTTCAAACTGCGCCGATATTTCCTCATAATTACTCCGGGCTGCTTTTACCTGCTGGCGCAGTGAATTCATGACTTCTTTACGGGTCTTCAGGTCAAAATAGGCCTCCCGAACCTCAACTCGTATGCCCCTTTTAGTTTCACGAAGATCCAGGGCCACCTGGCGCTGCTGAGCTTCCGATTTTTCAATCCGGGCAGTATCTTGCCAGCCTGAAAAAAGAGGATAGCTTCCCTGGACCATCATACGCCAGTCATCATCCTCGGAATAACGTTGTTCTTCAAAAGTTTCATAGGAACTGACCAGATCGATTTTTGGAAACCAGCTCGCTCTTTGGGCTTTCACAGCTTCGATGGCTGCCTGCTGCTTGTTTTTTATTGCCTCCAGATCCTGTCTTTGCTGATACGCTTTTTTTATCAGGCCCTCCACCGGAGTATCCGCAAAAGCAAGCGCCTGTGGTTCGCCAATTTCTCCCGGCAAATCCGAAATACCCAGTTGATGGGCAAGATTGTCACGAGCCACGGCCAGTTCATTTTTTGCCTCTTCCAACTGCTGGACGGCCTGAGCGACCTGAACCCGTGCCCGCAAAACTCCGGTGCGAGTGATCTCGCCGACTTCAAAAAGGCCTTTCGCCCTCTGAAGTTGATTATTTGCCCGGCGAAGAACCGCTGAAGCAATACTCTTGTTTTTTCGGGAAAGAAGCACCTGATAATACGCACGGGCCACACCAAATAATACCTGCTGACGGGTGCGAAAATAATTTTCCTGTTCGGCCTGAGAACTCAAGATACTACCCCGGCGTTCGAACCAGGGCTTACCACCCTGGTAAAGGTGCAAACTCAACTCGGCCCGGCCAACATTGTTAGTCTTATCAGTCATTATTTTACCGGCAGCATCCAAAAACTCTTTTTGTCTTATTGACTCACCGCTTAATGATAACCGGGGTAAAAGAGCAGATGAAGCGACAGTCACATCGTTTTCTGATTTGTCCACCTCAAGGCCGGCTATTGCAATTCTCTCGTTGTTTTTGAGCGCAATATTGTAGGCGTCTTCAAGAGTAAATTCGGCACCATACAGCAAATCTGGCTGGATTGCACTGAATAATAAAATTATTATTAAAACTATCCCTGTTTTTCTAACCCGGAACATTTATTTACACCATCCAACAGAAAAATTTATGTTGTATCTTTACTCAAACCGTTAATAAATATTTCAAAAAACAACTGGTAATCTTTGCTGACCGACTCCTCAGATTCATTAAACAAAATCGTGGCTCGCGTTATAGAAAAAAGCTGATCAAGGTAAAGCCGGGCTGTCCTGAAACTATCCACCGCCCTGAATTCGCCGTTTTTAACACCTTCGCTTATAATAGAACTCCCATAATCAATCAGTTCATCCACCAACTGTGACGAACACAAACGGGAATCTCTTATAATTTTGATACCTTCTTCGATAATTATCTTGACCAGGTGACGGGAATTGCAGAACATATCAAAATGTATTTCAGCCACAATCTCTAATTTTTTCTGGCACTGGATAAATTTTTGGTCGACTCTTTTATCCGTTCGAGCAGTTCTTTTATTCCGGCCTCCACAATTAAAACAAAAAGTTGTTCTTTATTTCCAAAATGGCGGTATACGGTTCCCTTACCAACGTTAGCCCGTGAGGCAATATCAGAAACCACAGTCTCATGAAACCCACGGGCGGCAAACTCAACCTCCGCGGCAGCCAGTATTCTCTTTTCGATATCAGCTGCATTTTTTATGACAGCGCCCATAGCTACCGGACTCCTCGGTCCGCAAGGTTTATAAGAGTTTACATCACTATTTTTTTAAGTCAAACAAAAAACAAGTAAAATCTGCAATTTTTGAGCGGAGGCCCCATGTCTCTCAGAGCCGTTCAACTCAGGTAAGAATCAAAACCAATGGATTCCGGCTCGCACTGTTCTTACACATCCTTGTGTTCACAGCATTAGCACATCCGTGTGCGTCAGGGGCCGGAATGACGGCGAAGTCAAACAACCCTCGGGATCCCGGCTTTCGCAGGAATGACACTAAAACCAAAGCCCCGAAGGGGCGGCACACTAACAGCCCGGGGCTTACGCCCCGGGCTAATATATATCGGCCCGTTGGGCCTTGAAAGCAGTTGCAAATTCAAGATCCTAAATTCAAACCCCCTCTTCTATGTTTTCGCTTTCCTGTTTTATCTGCGTCCATCTGCGTTAATCTGCGAGCTAAATAATTTTTCAAAGATTCTGTTCGAAGTTAATCCAGTGTCCAAGCTGTCACTTTGACGGCGGAAATTCACGGGCTTAATTCGAGAGATTCACCGGAACCAATTCGAGTCGTTACACGAATGTTAACGGCAGGATTCGGATTCTAACTCTTTCAGCCGGGTATAAAGATTATATTCATCGTTTGTGATATACAACCGGCTGTTTTTTTGAGTTTGTTGTTCGGTTTTTATGCAGGAATAATCCACCTCTAAACCCAGTTTTTCAAATCCTCTCTCTACATGTGACGCACGCTTGAGGATGGATTCATAACTCACCATTATGCTGTTTTCACAATTCTCATAGGCGGCAATCAGAGCATTATTGTTTTTTTCCCAGGGGATGGGGAACTCGCCTATTCCCCGTTTAAAAAGACTGGCTTTTACATTGGCCGGATGTCTAAAGACAAAGATTGCTTTCATATCATTTGTGACATGACGGTAAAAGAAAAAAGCGGGCACTCTGACCAGTTTCAAGCCAGCCCGGCCTTCAACCTCGTTAAGCCGGCGGACCACACTGTTCATCATCTTTGTATTTTCATCCGTCATCGCTTCACTCAATAATTGTTTTGAAAGTTGCTTGGACTCCTCTAATTCAAAATACCCGGATTTGTTGTATTGGTCCCCTTCAAAATCGGAAGGAAAACCCACACCAGCGCTCTGGGCGAGACGGCAGGCCAGAGAAGTTCCACTGCGGGGATGCCCGGCAACAATTAAACATTTTTTCAGAACTACAGCTTTTGTCATATTAAAACCGCCTCACAAAGACTCATGGGTATCGTGGAGACGGGCCAGTTCATCTTCGACCTTTTCCATCTCCTGTTTTGTTTCAACCACTACCGCGTCGGGAGCATTCTCCAAAAACCCGGGATTATCCAGCCTGCCCTGAAGCTGATCAAGACGCTCGCGACGGTCAGCCATATCCTCCTGCAAACGCTGTTTCTCTTTACCCACATCTATCAAACCGACCAGTGGCAAATATACTGTTCCAAAATCAAGAACAACTGTTGAAGAGGTGGGAGGTTTCTCAATATCAAAACCACAGAGCAGTTCTTCAACACCGGCCAGCTCACAGATGACCTCATTGTAATCAGCAAGCCCCCCGGCGGTTTCATCTTCAAGTGAGATAAGAAGCCGCACATCACTTGAGGTCTGAACATTAAATTCTTTTTTCAGGTGGCGGGCGGCCCTGATTACTTCCTGCACACGATCGGCCGCAGTTTCCATCTCATTGTTTTTCCACTCGCCGGGGGGCTGCGGCCAGCTTGCTGTAACCAGTGACCCCTTAAATTCAAATGAATTCATTACCTTTTCGCTCAAGAAAGGCATGGCCGGATGAAGCGCTTTCAGACTGCCTTCCAGGACCCTGTAAAGAACTTTCAGAGTTTCAGTATCCTTTTCTTTTTCCAGTTGAAGTTTGGATATTTCTATATACCAGTCGCAGTATTCATGCCAGACAAACTGGTAAAGCGCATCCGCATAACCGTCAAAATTATACTGTTCAAGTTCGGAATTAACGATATCGATTGTTTTTTCAAACCGGCTCAAGATCCAGAGATCAAAATCACTGCACTTTTCAATCTCGATCGGTTCTTTCATCTTCTCCAGATCAGCATCTTCGGCCACAAACTGCAAATATTTTGCTGCATTCCAGACCTTGTTTGCAAAATTTCTGAAACCGCGGATTCGGTCCTCCGAGAGACGAATGTCACGCCCCTGGGCGGCCAGCGCGCAGAGGGTAAAACGCATCGCATCACAGCCGAACTCATCAATCATATCAAGCGGGTCGATAACATTCCCCAGTGATTTACTCATCTTCTGGCCATCCTCGGTGCGAATCAGGGCATGGATGTAAACATCTGAGAAAGGATTCTCGCCGGTGCAATAAAGTCCCATCATAATCATCCGGGCCACCCAAAAATAGATAATATCAAATCCGGTGGAAAGGACATCAGTGGGATAAAATTTCTCAAGATCTTTGGTTTCGCATGGCCAGCCGAGGGTAGAAAAAGGCCAGAGAGCCGAAGAAAACCAGGTATCAAGAACATCCTTGTCCTGTTTCAGTTCTACCTCATTACCATAATGATCACCGGCCTTTTTATGGGCCTGCTGTTCATTGTGGGCAACAAATGGATGTCCGTCGGGACCATACCAGACCGGTATCCGGTGTCCCCACCATATCTGCCGGGATATACACCAGTCTCTGATGTTTTCCATCCATTCAAAATATGTATTTTCCCAGCGTTCGGGAAAAAACTGGACATCGTCTTTTTTAACCGCTTCAATAGCCGGTTCGGCCAGCGGCTTCATCGAAACAAACCACTGTTTGGAAACATAAGGTTCGATTGAAGTATCGCAACGATAGCAGTGCCCGACCTGGTGTTTATAGTCCTCTATTTCAATCATATAATCCTGCTCACGAAGGTTTTCGACCACTTTTTTGCGAACCTGATAGCGGTCCAGGCCAGCGTATGATTCGCCGGCATTTTTATTGAAAGTACCATCGGGATTAAGCAAATTGATCAGTTCCAGCTCATTATCCTCACCAATTCTGAAATCCAGTTCGTCGTGGGCGGGGGTAACCTTCACCAGCCCCGAACCAAACTCGGGATCAACCCGGTTATCGGCAACCACCGGTATTTCCCGTTCAACCAGAGGAAGAAGCACTTTTTTGCCCTCCAGGTGCTGGTAGCGCTCGTCGCGGGGATGAAAAGCAATTGCAGTATCACCGAGCATGGTTTCCGGACGGGTGGTGGCAATATGCAGATAATCGTCCTCATCCAGTAGCGGATATTTTATGTGATACCAGTGACCATCCACCTCTTTGTGCTCAACCTCGACGTCCGAAAGAGCAGTCTGACAGCGCGGGCACCAGTTAACTATATAATCCCCCTGATAAATAAGATCATCCTCATAAAGACGAACAAAAACTTCGGTAACAGCTTCGGAAAGCCCCTCATCCATGGTAAAACGTTCGCGACCCCAGTCACAGGAAACCCCAACAGCTTTAAGCTGACGAATAATCTGATCCCCGTATTCATCTCGCCACTCCCAGACCCGTTCGAGGAACTTCTCTCGGCCCAGTTCCTCCCGATCGGTTCCTTCGGCGTGAAGCTGGCGTTCAACAACATTCTGGGTGGCAATACCGGCATGATCCGTCCCCGGCAGCCACAGAACCTCATAACCCTGCATCCTTTTCCAGCGGGCCAGAACATCCTGCAACGTGGAATTCAGCGCATGACCCATGTGCAGCGTCCCCGTAACATTTGGCGGGGGAATGACCATGCTGAAAGGTTCTTTGTCCGTCTGGCTGTCGGCTTTGAACAGATCGGCATCCAACCAACTGTTGTAAATATCTTCTTCGAATTTAGCAGGTTCATATTCAGGTAACTGTTCCATAACTTACATCCTTACAATTCAGTCTGTATTTAATCGCGTGATTTCATCAATTTATAATCAATTCCATCGGTAAGGGCCTGCCAGCTTGCTTCGATTATATTGGCTGACACACCGACCGTCCCCCAGGATTCGGTATCATCGGCCATTTCAACCAGAACCCTGACTTTGGCATTAGTTCCCGCTCTTTCATCAAGAACACGAACCTTAAAATCTGTCAATCTGACTTCATTCAGTTCGGGGTAAAACTCATTGAGAGCTTTACGCAGAGCATGGTCAAGGGCATTTACAGGGCCGACCCCATCAGCAGCCGTGTGCTCGATTCTATCACCAACGCGGACTTTTATAGTCGCCTCGCAGCGTTTTTGGCCGTCGGCTTCCTGCTCACTTATTATTCTAAAACCCTCAAGTTCAAAATAAAGCTGATGGCGACCCATGACCCGGTTCACCATTATTTCAAAGGAACCATTTGCGGCTTCATACTGGTAACCTTTACTCTCCATCTCCTTGACCTCTTCAACTACCTCGCGGGCTTTATCGGCATCTTCAATGTCCAGTCCGAGTTCCTCGGCTTTTTGCATTATATTACTTTTCCCGGAAAGTTCACTGACCAGAACACGGCGACTGTTGCCGACCAGAGTGGGATCAATATGTTCATAGGTGCGCGGGTTACGGCGGACCGCACTGACATGAATACCGCCTTTATGGGCGAAAGCGGACTCCCCGACAAACGGCTTGCGATGGTCGGGAGATATATTTGCTATCTCATAGATAAACAGACTGCTGCGCCGCAGATGTTTCATTTTCTCATCATTGAGTGTTTCATATCCCATCTTCAAGCTGAGATCGGGAATCAATATCGTAAGATCAGCGTTACCGCAGCGTTCTCCGATACCGTTCATTGTACCGTGTACATGAACGGCTCCCCGGCGCACTGCCTCCAGGGTATTGCCGGTCGCGCAGCCTGCATCGTTATGGGCATGAATCCCGAGCGGAGTATCGATTTCTTTTTTGGTTTCTTCGACTATTCTCCCGACGTCAAAAGGCAGCGCTCCCCCGTTGGTCTCACAGAGACACAGACAATCAGCGCCGGCTTCCTGGGCCGCTTCCAGAGTTTCAAGAGCATAACCGGGATCATCCATATAACCGTCAAAATAATGTTCGGCGTCAAATATTACCTCACGTCCGTGGGATTTTATATATTCGACAGAAGACTTTATCATATCCAGATTAACTTCCGGTTCAACCCGGAGGGCCTCGGTGACATGAAGTTTCCAGCTTTTCCCAAATATGGCCACGGCCGGAGTCTGGGCCTCAAGAAGAGCGTTCAGATTGGGATCTTCCTCCGGGGTGTATTTGTGGTGACGGGTGCTGCCAAAGGCCGACAGTTTGGAATGTTCGAGTTCGACATCTTTCATACGATCGAAATATTCAACATCTTTCGGATTACTGCCCGGCCAGCCTCCTTCAATAAAATCGATCCCCAGTTGATCAAGTTCTCTGGTGATCCTCAGTTTGTCCTCAAGGGAGAACGAGACATTCTCCGCCTGCGAACCGTCCCTGAGTGTAGTATCATAAGTTTCTATTTTCATTTTATAAACCTCCGTTAGATACAGCTATTTTCGCATACAAAACTTGATCCGTACAGTTTAAAGTTCAAACACTTCGTGCAAGAGCTCCACTGCTTTCTGGATCTCCCCTTCAGCCACAATTACTGATATTTTAATTTCTGAAGTCGATATCATTTCCACATTAATACCGGCATCGCCCAGTGTTTTAAACAGTTTGCGGGCCACTCCGGGATGATTGCGCATACCGGTGCCCACCACCGATACTTTGCCTATTTTTTCATCGGTGGCTATACCACCGCCGCCGATCTTTTTCACCAGCTCTTCAATCACTTTTATAGTTTCTTTAAAATCCCCTTTGCAGACAGTAAATGAAATATCATTGGCT
>CAYTSZ010000019.1:0-15750 GCA_964440635.1 uncultured bacterium | reverse complement strand
AGACCATGGAGGCTGTCGCGTGGGTTCATGCGACAGCCTCTATATATTAACATAAAATAGAGTTCTCCGGATAGGGATAAAATTAAGTTTAGGCTGATAATATTTGACCCCGGGGCCTTCAACGCTTATCCTTTAAGTACCTGCAATTATTTATTTAACCGCGTTTCCCTTTTTAGCGAACCGTTTTATTAGCCTTATGAGTTAGACCAGAAAATATATTTCAGTCCGGACAGAAAATATATTCTGTTTTGAATGGTGATTACTATGTGCGCTGCTGCCGATTCCCGGCAAGGTACCGGGTCGTCCACCGATGGCCAAGCGAGTGAAGGCCGCGCCGATGTCCAGAGTGAAAGCTGGGTAAAGGTTCTTTCTCCGGAAATTGAATCCGGCGAAGAAAAAAGACTGATTGTCTGGGGCCGCTTCTGGGGAATCAGTGACCAGCAGGCCGCTGCTTTCTTTTTGCTTCTGGAACCGGCGGAGAATAAAACAGTTGCTCTTCGTCTGGCAGTGTATGGTTCTCAGGAAAATCTTGTGGAATACGATCCACGGCTTGATTATCCAGATTTTGAAAGACGGATCCTGGAATACAGTGTGTCTGATTCTCCCGTTCCCACGGTTACTTTAAATCAGATTCGCGACCGAATCAGAGAATATATAGCCGGATCTGAGAATATTGAACAGTTGCAAAATTTCCTCGCCGCCGAGAATGAAACTGAGTTTTACAAATGGAATGAAGAACTTATTTCACAAATAATACATAAAGGCCAATCAGTTTTCCAGGTTCGCGGTCAGCTTGTCGGCAAGCAGGAGCTGAAATCTAAATCATCCGATGTTAGGCAAACTCAGATTGAAAACGGTAAAACTATCCCGGTTAACTTTGTGTACAGTCCCGGCGAAAGTGTGCCCGCCGGCCAGCTCCGTGAGGGAATGCCGGTTTATGTCCGGGTGACCGGCGAAGCAGTCAAAAAGTTGCCTGAAGGTATGCGCGACCGCCAGTCACCGGAAAAATCAGTTCCCCTTCTGGGCTGGGTTTTTGAGATCGAGAACAATCCTCAGCTTCCAGCGGACTTCGATGGGGAACCGGCCGATTATAAAGAAGTAATTGTTGAGTTAAATTCTGGTATTTACGGTCGGGGTTTGGTGTTTAAAGAGGATAGAATTAAAATAGACAGCAAGACCCCCGATGCCGATGTTCTGCCGGAAGATTTGATAAGAATTCTGGCCCTTCTGGGACTGCTTATTTTGATTTTTTTGCTTCTGATTTATGCGGGCTGACCACACTATGATCGGTAGCATATTTTCCGTTAACAGAATCTAATTTTTTTTATGAGGTGAAGTAGTTTGGATTTTGATATTGAATTAAGTATATGTGACGATCAAGATGTGGAGGGTGAGTTACTGGTTGTCCCTGTTTTTCAGGATGAAGAAAAAGATCCTGTTCTGGCCGATTTGCCATCATTCCCCCACCGGCCTCTGAAGGGATTTGAAGCAAAAAAAGGAGAGACGCGACTGGTTTACGAAGGGGGTTTTGAAGCAGAAGGGCTAATGCTGCTGGGAGCCGGGAGACAGGATGAACTTGAGTTGGCCGACCTTACTGAGCTCGGTGGCAGCGTTTACAAAGAAGCGGATAAAATCAATGCGGAATCCTGTGTTTTTTCATTTCCGATGCAGCTTTCTTTAAATCGTGAAAAAATAGCCCGGGAAATTGTGGTCGGGCTGAAACTTGCCGCCTATAAGTTTGAAAAATACAAAAAGAAGGATGAAGAAAAAAAAGAGAATGAAAAGATTATCAAAAAAATCACCATTGTTATTGACGATGCTCGTTCTCGCCCTACGGTAACTCGTGGGTTGGAAAAAGGTAAAAAAATTGCTGGCGCGGTGGCTCTGGGCCGGGATCTGGGGAATACACCCGGTAATAAGTTGATTCCTGATGATCTGGCCCGCAAAGCCAGCGAAATTGCTGATGATTACAAGGAACTTTCCCTGCGGATCTGGGATGAAGAAAAATTAAAAAGCGACGGGATGGATTTGATAACGGCTGTTGGCTCTGGTAGCGCGAATCCGCCCCGGCTTATTGAGCTGACTTACGAACCCAAAAAAAGCAAAGGAACCGTTGGTCTGGTGGGTAAAGGAATAACTTTCGACAGCGGAGGAATTTCTATAAAGCCAGGTAAAAAAATGGGTGAAATGAAATACGATATGTCAGGGGCGGGGACTGTTCTGGCAGTTGTTAAAGCGGTCTGTGAATTGGAATTGCCGTTAAAAATCATTGCCCTGGTTCCCACCGCCGAAAATATGCCTGGAGGAAACTCAACCCGGCCCGGTGATATCGTAACCGGATATTTCGGAAAAAGCGTGGAAATACTGAACACCGACGCCGAGGGACGGCTTATACTTGCCGATGCTCTTGGCTATCTTAGCAAAGAATACGGCGAAGAGCTGGATGTTGCCTTCGATTATGCTACTTTGACCGGAGCGTGCGTGGTCGCCCTCGGGCATCAGGCTGCTGCTGTGTTGAGCACTGATGATGAACTGGCCGAAGAGTTGGAAACTGCCGGGGCTGAGATCGCCGAGCGAGTCTGGCAGATGCCCCTCTGGGAAGAATATTCTGAGAAATTAAAGAGCGAAATTGCCGATGTGAAAAATATTGGAGGCCGGGCGGGAACTATCACTGCCGCCTGTTTTTTAAAAGAATTTGTGGATACCGATAAGATAAAAAGCTGGGCTCACCTTGATATAGCCGGGGTGGCCTGGGAGATGGAGGAGCTTTCTTACCGGCCGAAAGCTGCCTCCGGTTATGGAATCCGATTGACTCTTGAATTTTTTCAAAACCATTTTAATCTTTAAAGCGAGGATTGAAAGTGGTTAATCGTAGCCGTCCCCGCCTGACGCTGACAGTGAATTCCGACCTGAAAAAACAGTTGAAGCGTGCCGCCGTCAGGCTTGATCTGCCGGTTTCCCGCCTGGTAGAACTTTTGGTCCGTGATTTTTTGACTGAATATAGCAAAAATCCCGAACTGGAGAGTAATATCAAGCGAAAGGTAGAGGAAATGAAAAAAAGTCCCGGCGAAATAAACAAAGAAAAAAGTAAAAAAGAAGTAAGACGTATTCTGGATGAGTTTGACAGTATAGACTAAATTGTGGGGTGTTGGTCCGGGTTTTGTTTTTGTCTTAGTTTGTTGATCTTATAATTGGCTTTGTTTATATCTTCAAGTAGTTTGTCTTCGTCAATTGATAATAGTTTACGCTCTTTAAGGACCTGTTCTCCTCCTACCCAGACACCTCTAACGTCCGCTCCGGTGACTGCGTAACTAAGCAAGGAATCAACCTCGTAGATTGGCCGCAGGTGAGCCTGGTTGAAATCTATGGTGATAAAATCCGCCTTTTTACCGGCTTCAAGGGAACCGATTTTGTCCTCCATCCCCAGTGCTTGTGCGCCACCGGTGGTAATCATATGAACCAGTTGGTTGGCATTTATAACCTGAGGGTCAAGATTGTGTACCTTCTGCAGTTTACCGGCGGTATCCATTTCGGAGAAAAGATCCAGATCGTTGTTGGATGCTGCTCCGTCGGTGCCCAGCCCCAGCTGCAAGTTGCTATCTAAAAACTTTTCAACCGGGGCTATGCCGGAACCCAGTTTCATATTGCTTTCGGGATTATAGCTTATCGCGCTATTGTTTTTTGACAGTAATTTTATGTCATTATCGGTTACCCAGACGCAGTGGACTGCCAGCAGACGGTCACTGAGAAAATTGTAATCATTCAGCCAGGCGGTGGATGTTTTATTATATTCTTTTTGAAAATCCAAAGTTTCCTGCTTGGTTTCCGCAAGGTGAATGCAGTAGGGAACGGAGGTTTTATCGATTATCTCTTGTTTGAACCACTGCATCAGTTCAACTGAAGTCGTGTAGGGAGCGTGCAGTGCGGCGCCGGCGCAGATTCTGTCCGGGTATGTGCCGTGAATAAAATCAATTATTTCTTCCGTCCGGGTGCTTCCCATGTATTCGGCCATTATAGTGTCGTAAAGCAGGGCTCTGATTTTTGATTTTTCTATTAAGTTTAAAAAGCGGTGTTGATAGAAGCTCATATCACCTACAGTGGTTACACCGTTTTTTAATAACTCCGCCAGAGAAAGGCGGACTCCCAGTTGGCGGGTGTCGTCGTCCAGGTAGTCCTGGCGAAACTGATAGGTAGTATCCAGCCATTCCTGAAGAGGCAAATCTTCGGCAAGTCCTCGCAGTATAGACATATTCAAGTGGGTATGGGTGTTAACCAGTCCCGGCATTAGCAGCCGCCCCTTTAAATCATACTGCTCGTCGCCTGGATATTGTTCCACCAGGTCTTTTCTTTTTCCGACTGCTTCGATGGTGTCGTCTTCAACCAGCATAGCAGCATCTTTTAAGGGAGGGGACTTCGAATCTGTTAGCAGGATACAGTTGCTGTAAAGAATTCTTTTTTTATTTGTTGTCACTGTGAATACCCCGCATAAATCAATGAAAAATCATCTGGAGATATTAACAGGTGAATACTGAAAAGAACCATCTGTTTTTCTCCTATTATAGGTTTGGCCATGGCAGGTAAATTGTTTATATAGCCAGTAATTCAGGAAATCTGACTTATCTGTTCCTCGGCCAGTCTATTCTGTTCGTCGACCAGTTTGCCCAAATCAAGCGGTAAGAACTCACCTTTTTTAACTATTATTTCGCCGTTGATAATCGACCAGTCCACCTTGGGTGGGTGACAGAAAACAAGCGCGGCGAGTGGATCGTGCATGGCGCCGGCGAAATCAATTTTGCGAAGGTTAACACCGACAAGGTCAGCGGCCATTCCGGGTGTCAAACTCCCGATGTCATCGCGCCCTAGTGCTGTTGCTCCGCCAACTGTGGCAGCGCGTAAAACATCACGGGCGGTAATAGATTCCTCGTCATAGTTAATTCTTTGCAGAAGCAGGGCCAGCCGAGCCTCGGCAAACATATGTGAGCTGTCATTGGATGCGCTGCCATCAACGCCCAGGCTGACATTCACTCCGGCCTCCAGCATATCGACTACGGGAGCCATTCCGGAGCCCAACCTCATATTGGAGGAGGGACAGTGGCTCATTGACGCGTTGGCCTCGCCCATCCGCCGCACCTCGTCTTTGTTCAGGTGAATGGAGTGCACATGCAGACATTTTTCATCCATCCAGCCCAGTGACTCCAGGTAATCAAAAGGGCGCATCCCGGTCTGTTCCAGGCAGAATTCTTCTTCGTCTATTGTCTCCGCAAGATGGGTTTGAAAAATAACGTTTTCATATTTTTCTCCGAGTTGTTTGCTCTCTTTCATTATTGAATCGGTGACTGAAAACGGTGAGCAGGGTGCGACGATTATCCGCGTCATCCCGAATTTATCCGGTTGATGATATTTTTCAATTACTTCCTGGGTATGCGAAAGGATTGTATCTTCATCCTGGACTACGCTATCCGGTGGCAAACCGCCGTCCTTGGTGGACAGTGACATACTGCCCCGGGTTGGATGGAACCTGAGGCCAATATCTTCCACCGCTTCTATTTCGGCTTCCAGTATTCCCTCCTGGTGTTTGTTCGGGAAAACATAAAAATGGTCAACAGCGGTTGTGCAGCCGGACAATATTAATTCGGCCGAAGCCACCCGGGCACTTATTCGGGCCATTTCCGGCGTTAGATATTTCCAGATTTCATAAAGATAAGTCAGCCAGTCAAAAAGTTTGGCGTTCTGGACGGCCGGGATGTTCCGGTTCATCGTCTGATAAAAATGATGGTGGGTGTTTACCAGCCCGGGCATAAAAAGCATGTCTTTACCATCTATTACGGTCACGTTATCAGTATCATTTTCTATATCATCTTCGATCCGCGCGATTTTATTATCCTCTATAAGTAAATCGGAATCTTTGAGAGGTGGTTCTCCGACTTCAGTAACCAGGGTGTGGATGTTTTTTATTAATATATCACTCATTATTAAGACAACTCCTTAGTATGATTTAAATGGTTCTTATATCAATTTGGTGACTGATAAACAGTATACAGATTTTTTTAAAATTATTCCAGAATTATACACAGCGGTGATTCTATAGACCTGTTTTCTTGATATTAAAAGGACTATTAGCCAGTTTCTATTTTAGTTACTTTATTGCCCCGGGGGCCTTTTATTATTTTTCCGCGTGTTTTATCAGGTATTACTTGTTTTTTATCTATTAGATAACCGTAAACCAGTTTTCCGGATGGTATGGGTATTTTTTTCTCCCAGCGGCTGGGACTGACCCGGCTCAGGGTGTCTTTTCCCGCCTCCCAGGAATTAAAATCCCCGACAAGATCAACGGAATCGAATTCATATTTTGTTTTTTCTTTGAGGCTGAATTTCTCAAGGACGGTGCTACTGGTTTTGTTTCGTCCTGTTTTCTTGGATTGATAGCAGGCGCGGTCCGCCAGATCAAAAAGCCGAATAAAATCATCGGCATGAGTTGGAAAAGTGCTGTGGCCAAGACTGACGGTAAGGTTATTGGCGGGTTGTTCTTCTTGACCTTCAAAATAAGTATTTCCTACAGTTTTCCGTAATCTTTCTGCCATTTTGTGAGTGCTGTATTCGTCACTGCGGGATAGGAGGAGCGCAAACTCTTCTCCCCCGACTCTACCACTGAGATCGGCCCGCCGGGTTTCCTGTTTTAATATACCGGCCAGTTTTTTTAATGCTTTATCTCCCTGCAGATGTCCGTGAGTATCGTTATAGTTTTTAAAGTAATCTATGTCCAGAACGATCAGTGAGATTTTTTGTTTGCATGCCCGGGCTTCATTTAACATTGATTTACCCTCTGTTTCAAAAAACTGTTTGCTGGCAAGACCCGTCAATCCATCCCGTTGGGCTTTTTTGGCCAGGGTTTTACTTTCCGCCCGCAGTTTTTTGCCCAGCGAATGATGTGTTTTCATTAAAAACATCTGGTTTTTAAGGAGGGTGGTGAAGGGTTTTATTTTCTGGGCAAACATATGCTTGTCCAGAGGAAAATCAAAACAGGCAAATCCGCCGCTGTTGATCCAGTTCAGAGCTCGGGAGGACTCCATCCTGTTGCTCAGCAGGATTAATTGTGTGGTTGGACTTATTTCAAGCACATTGTTTAAAATTGTTCCCGGATTTATATCTGCTCTGTGTTCTATTACGGCTAAATGGATTGTTCTTTTTTCAATAAGCCTGATTAAATGTTTTATATCTGTGCTCACCTGGACGTTGAAACCAATATTTTCAAGGGTCGGTTGAATTTCTGCCCCCAAAAAATCGGTTTCAAGCAAAAGCAGAGCCTGAAGTTGTGGTTCTTCCATTGGATACCGTTCTCCGTGTGTAATTTTATTAACTTTAATATAACTTCTCTTTTTAAGATATCCAACCCATCTCGGGTAAATGGCAGAATCTTCCAATGACTCCGTCATTACCGTTTGGCACTCAATAGGGAGCTATCAGTGGAAACTTTATGCTTTTTCAGCAACTTCCCGATTGAGTGCTGGATGACCCGGCAATCCACACCGCCTGCCCGTCATTGCCGGGCTTGACCCGGCAATCCACACCGCCTCGCCGTCATTACCGGGCTTGACCCGGTAATCCAGTGTTTAATCTGTATTGAATCGAGGCAAAAACATATATTATGGATTCCGGGTCTGTGGTCACTACGTTCCCTTGCCCGGAATGACGGTGGAAGGTTTTGGGTAAATGGTGGCTAACATTTTCGACCGGAGACGACGAAAATATAATTAAGACCGATAATCAAACAGGAGTGATACAGATGAATAATTTGAAGTTGATAACCCTGGATGAGATGGCAGCACTTTTAAACTGTAACCGGGAACGTGTAGAAAACTGGTTGGAAAGTAAAGGCGAATCTTTGATCCGCCGCCAGGACGGGAAATGTGGCGTAGACCCGGTGCAGTTGTGTGAGTTTTTAAATACCTCGCAATAAAAGTTCTAAAACTTTTTGTTTTAACCCTTCCGTATCTCATCGCACAGTCTCTTATTAATTAATACAACTGTGGTGACCTATCGGCCCGCTTGTGTTATCCTAATTTCAGTTCTATTTGAGTTTGTAGTTCGAAAATCGAGTAAAAGAATTTATTTTTTGGGTGAGTTTTTATGCAATCTTTTGATATAGAGGATGTTTGTGCAGGGGGAGAAGAACTTGTGTTTATTCTGGGCCCCTGTGTTATTGAGGAAGAAGATGTAATGTTTGAAACCGCCCGAAAAATTGCTGAAATAAGGGAATCAACTGGAGCACAAATTATATTTAAGAGTTCTTTTGACAAGGCAAACCGCAGTTCGCCCGATTCTTACCGTGGACCGGGGCTGGAGGAGGGATTGCGTCTTCTTGAGCGTATTGGCACTGAATTTGATTTCCCGCTTTTGACCGATATTCATCTGCCTGATCAGGCTCAGGCTGTAGGAAAAGTTGTAGATGTTATTCAGATCCCGGCTTTTTTATGTCGTCAGACCGATATAGTGCAGGCTGCCGCCCATACCGGTCGGGCGGTTAATATTAAAAAGGGGCAGTATATGTCTCCGTGGAACATGGAAGGAATTTTAAATAAAGCCCGCGAAGCTGGCAGCGGTCGGCTTCTGGCTACCGAAAGAGGCACTTTTTTTGGATATAACAACTGGGTTGTAGACATGAGAAACTTAGCTGCCATGCGTTCCCTGGATTGTCTTGTTGTATATGATGCCACCCACAGTGTTCAGCTTCCGGGGGGGCGGGGAGATTCCAGCGGCGGGGAAAGGGAATATATCCTTCCGCTGGCCCGTTCGGCAGTTGCGGCGGGTATCGACGCTGTTTTTATGGAGGTTCACCCCCGTCCTTCCAGCGCTAAATGTGACGGGCCGAATATGCTGCCCCTGAAACACCTAAAGGAAGCAGTCGGACAACTTCAAGATATACATGCTGTGACCGGCAAATATCGTTTTGATTCTATCTATGATGTGAAAAAAAATGAGTGAAAAAAAGCGAAATAACAGTTCTTTTTGTCAGAAAGCGGCGGACGTACTCGAAATAGAGGCCCGGGCGATAAAAAATTTAATCCCCCGCCTTGATGAGTCTTTTGATAGAGCGGTTCGGATGATGCGGGATTGCAAAGGCCGGGTTGTTGTAACCGGTATGGGTAAATCCGGTTCTATCGGCCGGAAGATATCGGCCACTCTGGCCAGCACCGGAACCGCTGCTTTTTTTATGCATCCTGCAGAAGGAGTACATGGCGACCTGGGAATGGTCCGCAAGGAAGATGTTATTATTGCTATTTCTTATAGCGGCCAGACCGAAGAAGTAAAATCAATTCTTTCTCCGATTAAACGAATAGGCCCGGATATAATTGCTATGACGGGTGATAAGAACAGTATCCTGGCCCGAAGCGCCGATGTTGTTCTCGATATTTCCGTCGACCAGGAAGCCGGTCCCCTGTCCCTGGCACCCACGGCCAGCACCACGGCGACTCTGGCTCTCGGTGATGCACTGGCGATGGTTTTGCTCGGCGAACACGGTTTCGAGAAGGAAGATTTTGCTCTTTTCCATCCGGGCGGCAGCCTGGGACGTCAACTCTTGCTTCGGGTTGAGGATTTAATGCACACCGGCGAAAGAATCCCGCAGGTTGATATTAATACGTCGCTCAAAGATGCCATTTATGAGATGACGAACAAGCGCCTCGGGATAACAGCCGTTGTTGATGAAAAAAACAGGTTAATTGGTTGTTTGACAGATGGCGATTTGCGGAGAATACTGGAAACGAGACAATCCGGTTTTTTTGACCAGCCCCTGGGAGAGGTAATGACTGAGGACCCAATAACAATAGAAAAAGATATGCGGGCGGTGCGGGCTTTGCAGATAATGGAAAAACATCAGATAACCGTTCTTTTTATTGTGGATGATAAAAAATCGCCCATCGGGGTAGTCCACATGCATGATATCCTGCGAGCCGGAATCAGTTGAAAATCATTATATAGAAGGTGTATAACGATCAAACTAAATATTACAGAAAAAGAATTAACCCGTCGGGCGAAAGAACTCAAACTGCTTTTGCTTGATGTGGATGGTGTTTTAACTGACGGAAAAATTATACTGCGGGCAGATGAAGACGATATAAAAGGATTTGATGTTAAGGATGGATTCGGTGTGGCCATGGCCCGTCGTGCCGGTTTTAAGACGGGCATTATAACCGGTCGGACATCCCGCGCAGTTTCTCGCCGTGCAAAAGAGTTGAACATTGATATTTTATACCAGGGCCGAAGCGAAAAAAAAGAAGCTTTTGAAGAAATCCTTTCCGATTTTAACCTTTCCGCTTCCCAGGTTGTCTATGTCGGTGATGACGTGCTGGATATGCCGGTTTTGTCCCGCGCTGGTCTGGCAGTTTCTCCCGCTGATGCCCACCGGTATGTCCGCGAAAAAGTTGATGTTATAACTGATTCTGTCGGTGGAAACGGAGCAGTCAGAGAACTGGTGGATCGTTTGCTGCTCGAACGGGGGCAGAAAGAAGAAATTTACAGCAGATACTGGTCCGCCCCTAAAACCTGATTTATTTGAATAAAAAGGTGAATTGAATGGCTCTGCAGGATGCCAACCAGAGTATCGTTACGGTTGAAGAATTCAAGGGTAAAAAAGCACTTTTTAAATCGGTGCTTCATCCTCGGGTCCCTCTGCTGAGAGATCTGGAGTGGTGGATGTTTAGCCGTGAAGTTCGCGCTTTAAATAAATTGCAACCGGTAGATGAAGTTCCGGATTTTCTTGGATTTCCCGCTCCCTATACTTTTGCGATGGAGTTCAAAGAAGGTAAGACGCTTCGTGAAACAGAAGAAGATGAACTTTCTCCCGCTTTTTTTGAACGCCTTGAATCGGCGGTTTCTAAAATTCATAGCCTTAATATTGTTCATTCCGATTTAAAAAGAAAAGAGAACATCATGGTCAGCCCGGACGAAGAGCCTGTATTGATTGATTTTGGCGCTGCTTTTCGCTATAAAAAGGGACTCCACCCGATAAATAACTGGTTCTTCAATCAGTTCAAACAAATCGATTTAAATGCGGTAGCCAAATATAAAAAAAGGTACTGTCCGGAAATAATCTCCGATAAGGAAAAAAACCGGCTGGAGAAACCGGTCTTCCTGGAAAAGATCAGCAGGTTTGGCCGCCGCTACATCCTTTTTCGAGAGTAAAAACCATCCGGATTCAGCTTATGAAAATATAGAGGGTATAGGCCCAGACAATTATTACCGCACCTTCGTTTAAAAAATCCATATTATCCACGAAATATTGATAGGGACTCCATCCAACCAGTGTTTTATAGGGGGTGAGCCGAGGAATAAAACGGCGCACTTTTTCTTTGTAGTCGGCAAAATCTTCTTTGAAATACTGGTTTAATTTTCGTTCCTCTTTTCGGATTGTAAATGGATAGGTAAGCAACAAATATGCGGTAAACAGTCCGAAGCTCCACCAGTGAGTGTTGATTGCACAGATTCCATACCCGATCAGGAAATTTCCGACATACAGTGGGTTGCGGCATAGTGAATAAGGCCCTTCGGTTGCCAGCTCGTCATCCTTTTTTAAAATGCCTGACGCCCAGGCTCTGATTACTATTCCCGCCGCCACCATTGCTGTTCCAATCCAGAAATATGGTTCGACCGGCCGGGCGGACACTGCAAAAGTTATCATTAAAAAGTAAGCAAGGATTACCCGCAGTCGCCACGGCTCTTTCAGGTATTTCTTCTTTTTCTTGAGATAATCTAACATCGGATATTAAACTCCTTTAAGTATTATTGGTGTGTTAAACTTTTAATACTATACAATCTACGGACAAATTTCGGAAGTGTTTAGTGATCAATTAATGTTATGTGTGCAATTAATCCTTAAATTAAATTGGTGTGTTTATTATGAGAAAACGTCTTTTTATACTTGACGGGCATTATCTTGTTTATCGTTCTTATTATGCGATGCTGCGGGCTGAACTGACTGATTCCCGCGGTCAACCGACTGGAGCTGTGTTTGCCCTTTTGAGATTATTGCTGGAGTTGTTTAAAAAGTACGAACCCGATTATGTTGTCTGCGCGATGGATTCTACCGAACCGACTTTCCGGCATGAGTTTTATGAGGATTATAAACTTGATCGTCCGGAGATGCCCGATGATTTGAAAGCGCAACTGCCGCAGATAAAAAAACTTTTTAAACTGCTTGAAATACCGGTTTTGATAGAACCGGGTTTTGAATCTGATGATTTAATAGCTTCTATGGTGGAAAAATGGTCGGATAAAGATGAGTTCGAAATAGTGGTGGTCAGCAATGATAAGGACCTGTTCCAGCTCGTTGATGATTCGGTCAGGGTACTCAAGCAGAAACAGGGATTGACCGATGTTGTTCTTCTGGATGATGAGGGGGTGAAAGAACAGCTCGGGGTCGCTCCCGAGAAAGTGGCTGATTTTTTAAGCCTCGTCGGTGACAAAGCTGATAATGTGCCGGGAGTAGAGGGGATCGGTCCGGTTTACGGTTCGCGTCTGATTGATAAATTCGGAACGGTTGAGAATATGCTGGAGAATATTGATGAAATACCCGAGCGATTCCGGGGTAAAATAAAGGAAAGCCAACAACAACTGGTTGATAGCAAGCACCTTGTTCTGCTCCGTCGCGACGCCCCGCTGGAACTTGACCTCGAGGATGCTTCTTTTGAGGAATTGCCTGTCAAAAGACTGATCTCTTTCTGTCGTGACCTCGGGTTTAATTCTCTGCGCCGTAAACTGGAAGAAAAAGCGGATCTGCCTTCCGATTGGGAAAAAATTGTTGTCGAGTATAAGAAGACTACCCTGACTGAGTTTTCTGTGGAACTTACTGATGCGGATAGTATCTATGGGTATGTTTTTAATTGTGAACCAGAGCTTAAAGCGATGGAAGCAAAAAACTTTTATTTTGTTTTAAAATCCAATCAAGAGGTCTGGCTCATACCTTTTAACATCTTAACTATGGGAGAAAAGGAAAAAGTAAAATTTGTAAAGTTGGCCCATAAATGTTTGAGCAAAGAGTTTTTTACCTACCATAATAAACTTCTCCAGATATGTCTGCTGAGAATCGGTGAGGATCTGCCGCCGGGTGAAAATGTTTTTGATTTACAGTTGGCGTCTTATCTCGTTTCTCCCGATCTTGCGCATGAATTCAAAGATATTATTTTGCGCGAGCAGGATGTCGCTGTCCCTGAGTTTGATCCTGAGCGGGAACAAGCGGAAGTTTGTGATTATCTTGCTCGCAGCTTGATTTTACTGGAAGAATCCTGCCGGAGTATGGAAAAGCGCATAGAAGAAGAAAATCAGTCGGAAATACTGAGGGAGTTAGAAATTCCTCTCACCGCTGTTCTGGCCCGCATGGAATATAACGGTATTAAGTTGGATTCAGATAAACTAAGGGGGCTTTCAGAAGAACTGGGATCTGTTCTCTCCAAATTGCGCGGGGAAGCCTATGAACTGGCCGGGGAAGAGTTTAATTTGAACAGCCCCAAGCAGATGCGGGAAATATTCTTCGATAAACTTGGATTCCCTGTCCAGGGGAAGACGTCAAGCGGTAAACCCAGCACCGACGCGGATACGCTGCAGAAACTTTCCGAAGATTATCGACTGCCGTCGGTTATACTCGAATACAGGAAATACAGTAAGATTGAATCAACATATCTTGAGCCTTTGATTGAAGCGGTGAATGAGCGCACCAGGCGGATACATACAGAATTCAATCAAACAGTGGCGGGTACCGGCCGGCTTTCAAGCAGTCGTCCTAATTTGCAGAATATTCCTGTCCGCGAAAAATTCGGGCGACGTGTTCGGGAGGCTTTTGTTCCTTCGCGGTCCGATTATATTTTACTGGGAGCGGATTATTCGCAGATAGAATTGCGCCTTCTCGCCCATATGTCGGGTGATGAAACCTTGCTGACTGCTTTTAAAGAGGGAAGAGACATACATTCCATTACAGCCGCCGAGCTGACCGGGAAAAACGAATCAGAGATTAGTAAAAAGGACCGCCGTACTGCCAAAGTGGTAAATTTCGGTATAGCATACGGACTCAGTGCCTTCGGTCTGGCCCGTGATCTGGATATCAGTCGAAAAGAAGCAAAAGAATACATAGAACGTTATTTCAACCGTTACCCCGGTGTGAAGAAATTCATTGATGATACGGTAAAAACTGCTAAAAAACAGGGATACGTTGAAACCCTGTGGGGGCGTCGTCGCTATGTTCCGGAACTTTCCAGCGATGATTTTTTTCGTCGTCAGTTTGGCCGCCGTGCCGCGGTGAATGCTCCTATTCAGGGTACCTCGGCCGACATGCTCAAAAAAGCTATGATTGAACTTATGCCTGAACTTGAAAGATTTGAGTGTAATCTACTTCTGCAGGTTCACGACGAATTAATTCTGGAAGTAAAAAGGGAAGAGTCAGAGGAATTAGAGTCAGTCGTCCGCCGGGTTATGAGAGGAGCGATGGATTTGAAAGTTCCCGTGCTGGTTAATATAATTCAGGGTTCCAACTGGGCAGAGATAAGTAAATAATTTTCTGCTCAATCCCCTCAGTCTGTTTTATTATTGTGGTTATTTGTTACCATAATGAGCGGTCAGATTTTTTATATCGTTTTTTTATAACATTTGTTGTGTTAAAAAAAGAGGGAACAGCCCAGGGGATGGTCTGGAATGACACCGCCGGTTATTGGAGTTACTGGATCAATTGGAAGCGGGAAAACTACTTTTAGTTCCGCTTTTGCCGGGCGAAACGGGTTACATCTTAATGCGGATAATATAGCCCGTGATCTGATAGAAGCTGGCAATCCGGCCCATGAAGCCGTAATTGAGCAGTTCGGCTCTGAGATAGTGGATGAGCGGGGTCAAATCAAAAGAAACAAGCTGGCGGAAAAAGTTTTTTCGGATTCTGATAAATTAAAACGGTTGGAAGAGATTGTGCATCCGCTGGTAAAAGAAAAAATTGAAGAAATAATCGATAGAGGCGCCCACGATTTTTATGTGGTTGATGCACCGCTTCTTTTTGAGGCCGGCTTTGATGATCTGTGTCAGACAGTGGTTGTTATCACAGCCCCCGCCGAACAGGTTAAAAGAAGACTGGCAAAAAGAGGGGTTGGTGCTGACGAGATAAAACGTCGCCGGCGCCATCAAATGCCCCGGGAAGAAAAAATAGCACGCGGGGAACTGATTATTGACAACAGTGGAAGTATTGAGGAGTTAAAAGATAAAGCAAGCCGTCTGCGGGAAGAAATAATAAATCGGAGTGCCGGGGAGAAAAACAATTCATGAATGAAAATATTAAAAAGGAACATTTAAAAAACCTGGTCGACCAGGTCCATGATTTGCCGGCGCTGCCCTCCGTGGTTCCCCGGCTGCTGGCCATGGTCGAAAGCCCAAACACCACCGCCGCTGATTTGAATGCCGTTATCACGCAGGACCCGGCTCTGACGGCAAAGGTTCTGAAGCTGGTGAACAGTGCTTTTTATGGTTTCTCGCGTCGAATTACCACGGTAACCGAAGCAGTGGTGATTCTTGGTTTTAATGCCATTAAAAGTCTCGCTCTGAGCGCATCTGTTTTTGAGGTCTTTAAAGGCCCGGGGAGCAGTAAGTTTGATCGCCGGGGTGTTTGGGAACATTCGGTTGCGACCGGTATTGCAGCTGAAACTACGGCCCGGTGGATACGTTTTCCAAATTCGGAGACGGCAATGGTGGCCGGGATATTGCATAATATGGGTAAAATTATTC
>CAYTSZ010000018.1:0-16577 GCA_964440635.1 uncultured bacterium | reverse complement strand
ATATTTAGAAAATCGGTTCATTAAATTTGCACTCCTTATTGATATTACATTTAAATCTGGAATTATATAAAAGTCAAAACTCTTAATATATTACCGGATTTTCCCGATAGTTGCTAACATTACAATCCTTACATGTAATATTAAAACACAGAAACTTAGATTCGTAATTGTACCCTTAATTTTTCTACAAAAAAACAGCTATTGATATTAGTATGCTGTTACTGTTATAATGTTAGTTCATTTTATGAGATACTGTATGTCTCCTTCAAAAGGATTCAAGACAAGACTTATTTAGAAAGGAATTTTAATCATGGGAAGATACTGTCAGGTCACAGGTAAAAAAACAGTTAGCGCCAACAACGTCTCACACGCTAACAACAGAACCAAAAGGAAGCAAAAACCAAATTTGCATAAAAAAAGGTTTTTCCTTCCCAGCGAAGACCGTTGGATAAAGCTGACGATATCCAAAAAAGGACTCAAAACAATAGACAAAAAGGGTATCGAAACAGTAGTAAAAGAGTTGCGCGAACGAGGAGAAAAAATTTAATCAGACATAGAAATTTCAGGAGTTGAACTTTTATGCCCCGAGAAAAGATCAAACTGGTCAGCACTGCCGGTACCGGTTATTTTTATACCAGTTATAAAAACAGCACCAACAACCGCAGCAAACTTGTGCTCAAAAAATACGACCCCCGTGTCCAGAAACACGTTGATTTCGAAGAAAAAGAGATGGATTCCGGCCAGAAAAAGGGTTAGTTTTAAACTCTGAACTTTGAACTGGTTTAAAGCCGGAGTGGCGGAACTGGCAGACGCGCGGGACTCAAAATCCCGTGGGGCTTAAACCCCGTGTGGGTTCGACTCCCACCTCCGGCATAGAAACAGTTGCAAGTTACATGTTCCAGGTTTAAAATCAAAAAACAATTACTCTGCTTTTAAGATTCCTTTTTTGTTTTTGCTGTTACCCCTTGTCTCCCTGTCCCCCCTTCTCCTTGTCCGTTTTTACTGTTCCGAATAAGGCATCAGAATATAACCTATTTCTTCCATGTGACGGGGGTTATCCACGTCTCTGGTAAACTCAATTCTTATTTTTTGCTCCAATTTATCACGCTCTCGCAGGCGGGATATAACTTTTTTATAGGCTCTTACCGGATAATACTCTCTTTGCTTCCAGTCAATATTAATTGTCCCCATATCATAGGACCCACCCTCCGGGATTACCCGCTGACGGGAAGCAAGACGAAAGCGGAAAGGACGCACCGTCCCGTAAACTTCCGAATAAGCGACGGCATAGGGAGAATTAAGTTCCATTACCAGAACAACGTCCTGACCGCGCTCAAAGAAGCCTTCCTTGTATCGGAGGGGGCCAATGCGAAAATTACCCTCTGCGTCCAGATAATCAGTGCCCAGTTCATCCTTTTCGGCCTCATTACCATATAGTTCAAAGAATCCTCCCCGTTGCCGAAACAATCTTACTTTTGCCCAACCCATGTTGCGGACTCTGCCAATTACATAGAAAAATTTTTCAGCCTTAAGAGGCGCTCGCCGAAAATCAGCCGGTTCTTTAGCAATCCGCCCTTCAGTTCCGATAGTGGAAATTAATGGGGGCCGTTCAGGTGGCTTAATATTCACTGCCATTTCTGTATCAGTGCCTTTTTGGACTATTGTGGCGAAAGGCAAAGTGGTTTTTTTCGTTTCTTTGTTAAGCCGGGGTCTTTCAAGTGAAGTGGACGGCAAACCGCGGCGCAATCGGGGAACAACTATGACTTCTCGAGCGTAGGAAATTCCCCAGAACAAAGCCATTACCATAAAAAAACACACCGCCCAGATTAATCGTTTGTTCATATTATAAGGCCTCCAGATAATCGCTATCCGGAAATTCTTGCTTCAGGGTCTCTTTCAATGTCCGGGCCGCTTCCTTTTCACCGCGAGCTTTTTCCAGGGAGGCAAGTCTAAAAATCAACTCTTCCCTTCTCTTCCAGTCCGGGTAGAGATAAAGAACCTGATACCAGAGTTCCACCGCCAGCTCATAATCTTCTTTCTCGGCTGCAATTCTTCCCAACCAGAATTTTTTTGCGGGGGCCAGTATACTGTCCTCCTCGGGGGAAATATCTTCAAGCAAATCACGGGCAACATCAAGTTCCCCTTTATTATAGTGAACACGAGCTTTTATAAGCTGATGTCTATCTTTAAGTTCAGTAAGTTTATTCAGATGTTTTTCAACCAGGGTAAAATTGTCAAAACCAAGAGCAGCGTCCGCCATCATTTCATTAAGAATATCTTTATCGATGAAGGAAGGGGGATTTTCTGCAACTTTTGCAAGGTTATCATAAGCATCCCGGTAATTCTGGAGTTCCAGCTGCATCTGACCTATCCGAAAATGAGATCTGAGTTTTAAAAATCTGTTTTTAGCTTCCGCAAGACTTTTCTTATAAAAATCAACAGCTTCTGACACAGCCCCTTCGTTTCTTTTTAATTCAGCTTGCATAAAATAGGCCCGGCCATGATAGGGAGATTGCGGGAAATGCTCAAAGAAACGGGTTAACCATCCCTGGAGCCGGGTTGTATTCCTGTTTTGATAGTCATAGGATAAAAGCTGATACACAGCCTCTGCACTGGCGGGATGGACGGGCAGTTTAGCCAGTTGTTTTTCCAGAAACCCGGCTGCTCGATCGTCTTTTTCCTGTTCAATCAGTATCGCCACTATATTATTAATAACCCGGGCCTGGATTGCGGAGTCTTCGGCTTTAAGCAAGACTTCTTCATAGAGGGACCGAGCTTTATCCAACCTCCCCTTTTCACGCTCGACCCGGGCCCAATCCTGCAGCATGGAAAGACGCATATCAGCCGGGCTTTTATTTATTTTATCCCTTACTTTTTCGGCAATATCCTCTTCACCCTCGGATAATTTTTTCAGTTCCACTTTGAAACTCATTCTCAGAGCGGGACGAATAAAATGAGAATTTGGAAACTGGTCGATCAGTTCATTCAAATAAACCAGAGCGCGCTCATAAAGATCTACTTCTATGGCCGCCTGGCTGGCGAAAAACCGATATTCAACCGGAAACTGTCGCAAAAGTTCTTCCCTGTTTGCTTTGAAAACAGACCAGCCAAGCTCCGGGCGATCAACCTCCAGAGCCGCTCGACCCAGCCCAAATCTAACCGGAGCCTGCAGATCTACAGGAAGTTTTTCTTTATTCAGCTTGAGCAACATATCAAAAGCAGTTTTTACACGGCCCCACTCGTAATAGGTTTGAGCAAGTTCATAGCGAAGTTTGGTTATTCGCTGGGAATCATCCGTGTGCTCAAGAGCACGATTAAAATAGTCTTCGGCCTCCTGATATTCAGACAGTTCCAGCGCGGTTTTTCCTCTCACCTGGTATATGTCTGCCAGGCGGATAGGACCCTCGGCACTGACAGCCCGAAATGTATCATAAGCCTCGCGAATCATGTCCCCCTCAAAATAACTCCAGCCCAGCCAGTAACGGCTGACATTTCTGAACGAGGCTGAGTCGGAAAACTCAATTGCCTTACTGTAATGCCGGCTGGCGCGCTTGCTGTTATTTTTTATAAGATGAATGTCCGCCATCAACCGCCGGGCCCGGGCGGCCAGCTCACTTTTATGATCCCAGGGACTTTTTTCGAGAATCCCGAGCGCTTCGGACAGATTATCCTGTTTATAAAGAACCCAGCCAAGACTAAAAATTATCTCTTCACGATAGGCGGAACTATCCTGTAAATTACGGTATATATTTTCTGCAAGTTCATACCTTCCCTTTTTCACTGCAGCTTCAGCCCTGTAGAGCGAAAACTCCACGGAATGCCAGCTTTCGGGTACTCTGGCGGAAAAATTGAGTAGCAGATCATAATTATTTTTTTGCCAGATTCTCCGGGCGGCCAGCAGGAGAAGATTCTTTCGTGTGGAAATATTTTTGCTGCGCATCTGATTCCATATATCCGGCGTCCAGCGGCCCTCGGAAAGTTTCTCCTCCAGCTCGGTCAGATTCTGACTTTTTTTAAAATGATTAAGATAATTGCGTGCAAGATCACTAAGGCTTCCCGGTGGTAGAACAGAAAGTCGGGAAAATATTTCTTCCTTCTTTCCCTTCTTTCGATAAAGCCACTTGATCATATAATTTTGTAAAGTAGGAGCTTCCTGGAGAAGCCGGGCATTCATAAGCTGCAGTATTTCATCCTCGCGGCCCAGTTGTTCGGCCAGATAAGCAAGACGCACGGCAACTTCCCGGGTCTGAAAGTTAGGATATTTACGCTGCAATTTGTAAAAAGATTCATAGGCCTTTTCGGAATTTTCCAGATGTCTGTAAGCTTCACCTTTCCAGAATATAAGCCGGGGAACACGTTCATCCTCGGGAAAATTTTCCAGAAACTGATTGCAGCCCCGAATTGCTACCCTGTAATTTCCATCGTTATAGGCACGGACGGGAAACCTGAAGGCAGAGTCTCGATCAAGACCCAGCAGGGTAGCAGGATAAATAAAAACCAAAATTAAGACTATAATTAATAATATTTCTTTTGTTTCAATTTTCATTTCAACTCACACCACCACTAAGCCCCAGAAGGGCTGGATATTTTCAACCAAAAAATTATCTAAAATCTTTTAACTTCTCTCTATATCAATATTATTCCGCCGGTATCTCAATCGAAGTAGTTAAGCTACTTTTACCGGATGCCGGTTCATATTCCCATTTTTTTAACCACCTGATAAGTTCCCTGTCCAGTTCCTCGCCCCCGGAAGAACTGAGGATATTAACGGAGGTAACTTCACCTGCCGGGGAAACATCAAAACTGAACTCAACCTGAATATCACGGGGTGGAAGCAAATAACTCAAGCGAGCATAGGGAAAAACAGGTCGATTCAGTAACTGTCTTTCTTCTTCAGTCCGCCCGCCAGCACCCAGTGGCATAAAATCATCCCGACTCTCAAGCTGATCAGAAATCGCAACCTCTTGTTTTTTTTGAAACATTTTAGTTTCCTGATCTTCAATAACAGTATCTATTTTTACCGGACTATCAGGAACCATATTAACTTCAAACGGTTCTGTCTCCACCTCAGAAACTGAGAGCCTGGCAGTTAAATTTTGAATCCGAACTCCCGGTGGTCGGGGTGCGCGACGCAAAAAATCAGGCAAACGAGAAAGAGCGGCATACCGCTCTCTGGCCGGCTGAAAATCAGTAAGTTTACCGGGGTCGAGCCAGCCGGGTATTCTCGCTCGGCGGGCTGGTTTGAGCGGCTGTCTGAACTGAATTCTAACGGGCAGCATCTCAACCTCAGTTCCCACTTTTGTTTCCGGAAAATTGATGAAAGAAAACATCACCATCAGAACAATGTGCAGAAGAAAAGACAGCGTCAGATAATAATAAAAACCATGTTTGAACGCCGGCTTTCTTGCAGCCAAAGTTAATCACTGCCTTCCAAAGTTATTTCGAAACCAAAATTTTCAATTCCCGCCTGCCGGGCTGCCACCACAACATCCACAAGACTCTGATGCCTGGCTCGGGAATCAGCAGATATCAGAAGCACCGGGCTGACGGTGCGCTGTTCTTTAATATTTTTTAAGACCGAAGATAGTTGCTCGGGGGCCACCCACCTGTCCCGGAGACGAAAACGACCTCCGGCGGTAATAAACACTCTCAGTTCCGTTGTTATCTGTCCGTCTCCAAGGGTGGCCTCCGGAATCTGAACATCTATTTTCTGGGGAACGCTCTTGTAGGTAGCAGTAATCAAAAAGAAAATAAGAACCAGTAAAACTACATCAACAAGCGGAGTAATCCGGGGCGAGAGATTGTCACCGTCCTCAACTCGGAATACCTTCATTCAGACTGCTTCTCCGAATCGCTTGACTTAAGGAATTCCTCGCGACTGGATGTTTCAAGGATTACAGTTTCCGGATAATGAAAAGCTTTCATGACCTCGTGGGCAAATTCTTCGTATTCAGAAGCGATCCTGTTAATACGATCTTTTAAAAGCCCGTGTATAACCAGCAGCGGTATACCTACGGAAAGCCCAACCGCCGTAGTCATCAGGGCCTGGCTTATCCCCTGCCCCACTATCAACGGATCGGCACCAGCCCCCTGGGAAACCTCTCCCATTGAGCGAATCATTCCAAACACAGTACCCAAAAGCCCCAGCAACGGAGATATGCTGGCCAGTATTCCAAGCAGTTTAATCCTCTCACTGAGATTCCTGATGTGCATACTGGCAACTGCGGTCATCTCGGAAAGCATATCTTCCTTCGGCAGATTTTTTACCAGCTGAGCAGAACTGATTATATCTGCCATCGGAGCAGGTGCTCTTCTTTTGGCATCCGCTATTCTTCGGTCGTCATTACTCTTCACCGCCAGAAGGAGGTCCACCGCGCCACTTTCATTGAAAACCTTAGATTTTCTAAGCCTAATAACTTTTTCCAGTATTATTGCCAGCCCAACTATTGAAGCGACAGCAAGTATATAAATTATCAGGCCACCCTGGCCGACAAGTGTCTGCCAGCCCCGCAAACTGTATTCAAATAGCCACATTAAAACTCCACCTCGTTAGTGAATTTTATTCAATTTAAACCAGAACTCTTTACTGTTGCAAATTAGACTATTTTCAGTCCCTGTTTTTCTATTCAAAAGCGCATGGTGCCGCCGGTCCGAACAATATTTTCCTCGCCGGTGTCCATCAGGGCCAGGTTCCACTGAAAAAGAGGAAACATCACCTCAACCGAACCCGTATAACCATTACGATCTTCTTCTAAGGAATGGTAGCCAGCCGCAAGGCGAAGCTGTGGGGATAAACGCACTCGTATTCCACCCGCCATTCCAATATCATCGTCATCTGCCTCATCTTCTGCTTCCTTGTAAGCAGCATCAACCGTTAATCCCAATCGTTCCTGGAAGAGATAATAAGCAACTCCCAGGCGATATTCTGGTGGAAGCTTGTTTTTTGTATCGTCAATAATCAGTGAACCATTTAAGTTTTTTCCAACTGCACCCAGCCAGAAAGACTCCCCAAGACGCAATAAAACACCCAGATCTGTTACAAATTCAGTCTCACGATCACGAAATCCAATCTTGCTGGACATAACATTCAGACTGGCTCCAATTGAAAACCTATTATAGAAAGCACGGGTATAGGTTACCCCACCTTTAATCTCATTCCCCTGGGGACGATAAAGCTGAGTATCATAATCAGGGGTCAGTTCACCATAATCCAACCAGCTCGCCTGAACGGCAAAAGCACTGTTGTGGGGCAATGGACGGGCTATACCTGCACTGAACAGATCCCAGTCCTCGTTCCAGGTCTGATATTCTACAGAAAACTGATTAGAACCCAGGCGGGATAGACTGGCCGGGTTTGTAAGCCCACCCTGCACACCCCGGGCATCGGCGGCATAAGCAAGGCCGGTCCCGATGTTAAAAACAGGAATGTTATGGAGTTCAAGATTATTCGACAGGGCAACATCCTGAGGGGTCTGACCGGCGTGGCTAACTCTTACGGTGCCGGTATAGGTTTTAAAACTACAAAACAGAGTATAAAAAATCAATATGGAAATAACCAGAACAATACTCCTTCGGTTTCCAGGAAAGACACCCATGTTTATTCTCTTCCCCCGCTCGATTTATCCAGGTAATAGCGTGCCTTTTCAAATTCTCCCAGTTCGTAGAAAGCAATACCCAGTTGACGATACAGATGGGTCTGGCCCGGGTCCTGCTTGAGACTGTGCTGCCAGTATTCAACCGCCTTCTGGTAGTCTCCCTCTTCGAAGTTATTTTGTCCGCGCTCATTTAATATTTCTGTATTTGCCGGCAAGTCAGGTTTTTTAACTTCCGGAATTTCCGGGGCCGCCTCCGGGTTATTTTCAAATGACTCAAATGAAATTTCTGCGCCGCTGGCAGCAGCCAGGAACCTCTGGGCTTTTTCCAACTCTCCCAGTTCATAATATGCGATTCCCACCTGACGGTAAATATGGCGCTGGGAGGGATCTGCAGCCAGACTCTTAAACCAGAGTTCAATTGCTTTTTCATACCGCCGGGCTTCAAAATGGATGGAAGCCTGATCGTTCCAGTATTCAATCATTTCTTCGTGGTAGATACCTTCCCCGGGGACCAGATCTTCCAGTTCACGTTCCAGGTCCCCCGGCTTATGTTTTTCCGGGTATATAGTGGGACGGATCCGCCTTTTCTCCGGGCGACTGCCGAAACGATAAGTAAAGGAAAATCTATGCTGGTCTTCCAGACTGCTGCGCTGAAGAAGGCTGTAATCAACAGATAAACCCGAGTAGTAAATTCCAAATCCAGTATGAAAATTACCATCTGCATCAAAATCCTGGGGAGTCACATAACCTCCGCGCAGAGCCAGATATTTTGTAAGATAAAACTCGGTTCCAATTGCGAAAGAAGCTAAATTCTCAGGCTGAAAATAGATAATATCATTCGAAACAGTCCAGCGTTTCTCCCAGGGGAAAAAATCATAAGCCCAGCCGGCTCGAATAGTCCGGGGAAGCGGGTCGCCTTCTTCAATGAATTTTATTTCCGGACCGATATTCTGAATAACGGCGCCCAGCCGCAGTGGAGTGCGAGGTGATTGATAATGAACACCAAAATCAACAGCATAACTGGTTGCATTATAATCAGCAAGCTGCTCGCGGATCATTTTAGCTCCCAACCCCCAGGCAAAACCAACCCGTTCTCCCGAGGCATAGTATAAACCGAGCGAACCGCTGTAATTGGAAAACTCACTGCCTTCCTCGCGCTCTGTTCTATAACTATCCGTGCTGTGCAATAACCGGCCGGCAAGACCCATTGTATTACTGAACCCGAGTGGAAGAGCAACGCTCATCAGTTCATTTTTGACATCCAGTATCTGTCTCTGGTGACTGGCGCTAAATGTGATCTGATCCAATCTACTCATCCCGGCCGGGTTCCAGTACATAGCCGAACCATCATCGGCCAGGGCAGTAAAAGCCCCACCCATAGCGCTGGCCCGGCTGCCCGCTTCAATACGTAAAAAACTGGCTCCGCTCACCCCGGCACCGTCAGCCATTACGCTTCCGGCAGAAAAAACCAGCAATCCAATTAAAAAGAGCGTGAATAAAAGCCTGCTTTCAACGGTCACCTCAGATACCCCCCGCAATAAAATCGGGTAAACATTTTGAGTCATGCATGCAACAAATAAAATTGACGGAACTTATCACGGCTGATTTCAGATAAGTAAAGAATATAGACTCCCGGCCGAGCGTCAGGGGATGAAAGGAAAGGGCGAAAAAATACTTCGCTGCAAGCCGGGAGCCGGTATTCATAAATATCTTCCTCGTCAATTGCTGTGTTTGAATAGTGTATTTAGTAGTAACTTTAATGTGCCTGCATACATACGTATGAGCAAGAATCGTGCCAGCTTCCAACCGGCAGTGTTTTGCAATTATACATTACATATTTAAATTTATCGTCCGTTTTAGGAAAAATCTAAACTATATTTATCTGATCACATAAACTAAACAAACATTAAAACCACTATGAACCGCCGCAGTCCATACCACAGCAACCCAAGTAAAAAATATTTTTTTGCTTTCTGAATTTAATTTGCAATCAAAAAAACATCCAATTTAATATATTAGAAAAAAATATATTTTCCTCTCCTTCAATAACAACAGCCAGAAGAAGGCAAAAAAAAGGGGGGTAATAAAGCTCACAGTCCTTTTCCAGACAGCCCGGCAATATCTTTAAAGAAAATAAAGTATTTAACCGATAAGAGGAATTAGCTTGTGTAAAAGGTCGTAAACGATTCTTAACTATTTTTTATCTCAAGCCCTCCCTGAAAAAACAACTCTACCCAAAAAAATAAACCAGGTAGAGATAACTACAGCAGATGCCACTTACAATCTTTCTGGTATATATTTTTTTAATCTCAATGAAAAAATAATCCATAAAGTCTCCTATATCCCCCAGTGTGGGAAAATTTACTCACTACCGAGTAAAACGGGTAATTTTTACTCGCGAAAGCAAAGTCAACTTAAAAAGCCGTTGACTTTGCTTTCGCCGCTGCTCCTTGTCCCCCCTTCTCCCTGTCCCCTTGTCCGTTTTATTCTCTGTTGTAAAATCTGGTTTGTTTACTTGACCAGTGTTATCTGGCCGCGAGCTGTTCCGTAGCGGGAGTTAACGACGTAAATATAGATACCGCTGGAGACACGAGAACCGCGATCATTTTTACCCCACCAGCGGGCGATGTTTCCGGTCGGATTATAATCAATACCCCGACCAACCGTCAATTTTCTGACCAACTGACCCTGGATGTTATAAAGCAGAATCTCCATCCCCTCATCGGCGGGCAAATTCTGAAAAACAAAGGGGTCACCGCTCAAGGGGTGGAAAGGATTGGGCCAGGTGCGAACTTCATCCACAGTCTCCCGGAAGGCGGCGGATGGAAACCAGACCGCACTGTCGCTATCGTTTCTGGGTTCATATACGGCCCAGACAGTGGATTGGGGATCGACCGATATCATATCTTCCCGGCTTCTACCTTGAGTAAAGCGGAAGTAACCGCGGAAATAGCCACCGGTATCCTCATAAAGATCAACATATATACCCGACGGTGTATCACGATCAGAGGTTACAAAAACTTTAACCTTGCCCGCACCAACCTCACTGGGATCTATAACCGTCACATAGGCCTTCGCATCCAGCCCGGCGAAAGTATCCCCTTCAAGACCGATCGGGGGAATATCAAGAACCACCGTATCATTAGCGGTATCCGAAACATTACCGGCACTATCTATAAACTTAATGTAAACCTCGCCGGAAGCCGACAGGTTCCAGTCGTAGGTCTCGGTGCCGGCGGTATTTGAAAACAGGAAGTATTCCGAATCACTGAAATCAGAATAATTGGAGACATAAACCCTGAGCGGGTTAGAGTCCTCGGAATAAACGTCCACCGTGGTAGAGAAATCGGCCACCGCTTCCACGCCACCACCAATCTCCACATTCACGTTCTGAGACGGGGTATAATCAAGAATTATATTATCGCTGAAAGTATCACTGACTTCCCCATCATCGTATTTATACTGAACATCAAACTTATGCTGCCCTTCCTCCTCGGTCATTGTCCAGATAGAATCAGATCTGTAGGCAATAAATCCGGTCTGCCCGCCGGCTCCGACAGGATCAGTATATTTAATGTTCATTTGATCAACATTATCCAGTGATTCAAAACTCAGACGCACGCGCGTATCGCCCGTGTAAACATCAGTGTCAGTAAACCCGAAAGGCGGACTGAAAGCATTGACACTGAGGGAACTGGTGTCAACCCTCAGGCGCATCGTAACAACATCGAGTCCCGGCGACGGGTCGGAGCTGCGCACTGACTGGGCAATAACCACGAAAGTATCCCCGGTGGCCGAGGAAACATCAGCAGGCACATCAACCCGCAGAATCAGATAAGTGTCCCCCAGCGATTGTAGAGTGCTTATTTCGGTGATCTCCGGGTCACCGCCGCCCAGCAACGAATCTCCGGCAATATCAAGGTGAATCGCCGTGTTCCAGTTGTAGGTTACCAGATTACCGGAAAGGGCATACGTATCTGGACCGTTCCCGGTATTATCCAGCCGGATTGCCAGCAGGGCAGAATCCCCGGCCGGCACATAAACCACCGGAGTATCCCCGACAAAACTAACCTTCGAAAGGTGAGTCACCAGGGTATCGGCAATGTTGCCACTGGCGGCAAACACCTCACCACCGCCAGCGTTTTCATACCTAACAGACATTTCTCCGCCCACGGATGGAAAGGTATCCCCCGGATCAAAGCCATTGCTTATAGTGGTACCCTCGGAAGTTTCCCAGGCTTGCGCCGGTGAAATAACCGCCATAGACTGCACAAAAACCAGCATCAGCATTAAAATAATGCTGATGTTCAGGAGGTTGTTGTTGCTAATCATGGCAATATATTCACCGAACAATCCGGGACTATCCTCAACTTGCTCTGGCCGCTTGTGTTTCTTTGCGCTACGACCGAAATGGGTACAGACTTCCCCTGCAGTAGTGAAGAGACTTTTTTCAAAAAGCCATCTCAATATCTGCAAGAGATTCATCTCAAGCAATCAACTCCATATCTGTCGCACTTCTTATTCACTACCTGTCAGAGAATAAACTGAACCTGCATTTTTCTCCGGCTGCTGGCCTAAAACAAAACCAGTTATCGTTAATCGATCAACACCTGAAACGTTATGTCAACACTGTAGTTGCCGGCTCCAGTCGGGCCTATCTCTGCGATCTCCCAGGCAACCTTTCGGGTGTTAGTGTCGTCTGCCCCCGTGGAGGCTGCGGTCTCATCGTCACTGGCGCTTGTGTAATACCTGGTTTCGGTCAACGTATTACCGTTCAGGGTGTTACCTCCGGCAGCCGAACCTGGAGCATAGGTAGTGCTATCCGGCACAGCATCCGAAAGAATCACGGTGTGCGCGGTGTCTCCACCGGTATTGGTAACTGTGATCGTAAACTCAACAGTGTCGCCCGGCCGAAATGTCCCCTGAGGGGCTAAAGAAGCCAGGCTCTTGGAGATATCAAGCACAGGTCCCGATACCGTGGTGGTCATCCACATTACCTGGGTGTCATTATTGTCAGCCGTTCCGTCGGCCAGTGAAGCTCCTTCCTCCCACTGGTCTCCGGCAGTAACTGCATCACCAAGCGAGGGATCTACCTGATCGCTGGCTAGAAAACGCGAAGTTACGGAATCCTGGTCTTTGGCATTGGGTTTAACGGTAACCACTGCATAAACGGTTTTTACCTCGTTGTAGGTGAAATAAAGTTCTGCCGTGTCACTGCCGCTAATCCGGTTAAAACCAACACTTCCGCTATCAAACTGGTCGGCCGTCTGGGTGGCATCGGCGTAGAAAAGCTCGACGGCAAAGGTATCGTTAGACGTGGTTACCCCATCATTGAAATAATGGTAAACACGAAACGGGATAAGCGCCGCGTTGTTGGACCGGTTGTGAACCTGGTAGGCGTGAACAACCGTATCTCCCGGTGTTACATTCACAGTTTCAGTTTCGCCGGCACTGGCTAGCGTCGAGGCTGCTCCGGCCAGTGAAATCGTCCAGCTATCGGACGGCTGAGCATTGACAATATTCACGATGTCATACCCGGTGTCTACCTGCTCGGAAAGCGAAGTTGGCGTGTCCGCATACTGGGTGTCACCACCGGCAACGTTCACCCACCGAACCGACATCTGGCCGGGATTTAGCGGAAAAGTATCCGTGGGTTTGGCGTTCTCAATCTGAGAACCACCAAGTGTATAAGCTAATGCGGGCGCGATGGACACTCCAAGCGCCATCACCATCACCATCAAAAAATACAAGCTCTTAATTTGAAATTTCATTGCAACAACAACCTCCTGAAAAGTTAGTTAGTTTTAGTTAAAATTGTTACTGTGCTGCACTTTCAAAAAACTACAGAAGCCACAGGTTATTGCAGCTTTCTGCCCTGAATTTAGTTTCCTATCACCTCCGGTTGTAAAATCAATCAAATCCAGACTGTTCACACTTAAATCCATTTCAAATAGCAAATCGGTAGTTTTGCCTGTTCGCACCTTCACGTTAAAAACAGTTCCCGGTTAAAATTTTGAAAACAAACCCTGATTTACGCTTTCTCTTCTGAAAAATAGGAGGTTGTTGTAGCGAAAACTTCCCAAGAAAGGGGTACAGTTTTCCCCTGTATTCCGGTATAGTCTTCCCACACAACTCTGAAAAGAGAAAACGAATGAACCACCATAGTTCGACACCAGTAAGGGTGGATATCCACAGTGGTATTATTAGCGCAGAGCGTTTCCACGGTTTTCCGCTCTGTCCTCCGCGCATCTCAGCACTCCCGGGATCGGGGGTACCTATGGGGTAATAATCAGGTTGACCTCTTGAAAACGACATAATAAGCATGCCGTCCGACTGTCTGCATCACCACGGCTGGCGTCTTTTAACTGCAAAATATCGCCACACTAAACACAGGTCGCAAAAATAGCTTGATAAGTATCTAAACAGGCAACACTTCAGATAAGGGTATAGAAATCCCCGCCTGATGATCCTTATCCGCCATTTTCAACCAACCTCCAGATTAGCTGTAACAAAATAATCAGACACCTCACCTGTTATATGGTGAAACTCAGCCAGAACTGCAGCTATTAATCGATTAACACCTGAAACGTTATGGCAACACTGTCGTTGCCGGCTCCAGTCGGACCAATCTCAGCAATCTCCCAGGCAACCTTTCGGGTGTTAGTGTCGTCTGCCCCCGTGGAGGCTGCGGTCTCATCGTCACTGGCGCTTGTGTAATACCTGGTTTCGGTCAACGTATTACCGGTCAGGGTGTTACCTCCGGCAGCCGAACCTGGAGCATAGGTTGTACTGTCCGGGACAGCATCCGAAAGCACCACTGTGTACGCGGTGTCTGCACCGGTGTTGGTAACCGTGATCGTAAACTCAACGGTGTCACCCGGGCGATAGGTTCCCTGAGGTGCCAGAGAAGCCAGGCTCTTGGATATGTCAAGCACAGGTCCTGATACCGTGGTAGTCATCCACATCACCTGGGTATCGTTATTGTCTGCCGTTCCGTTAGCCAGTGAAGTTCCTTCCTCCCACTGGTCTCCGGCAGTAGCTGTATCACCACGCGAGGGATCTACCTGATCGCTGGCTAAAAACCTTGATGTTACGGAATCCTGGTTACTGGCATTAGACTTAACGGTAATCACTGCATAAACGGTTTTTACTTCGTTGTAGATAAAATTCAGCTCAGCTGTGTCATTGCCACTAATCCGGTTGGCCGTAGTGGTATCAAACTGGTCGGCCGTCTGGGTGGCATCGACGTAAAAAAGCTCCACGACAAAGGTATCGTTCGATGTGGTTACCCCGTCGTTGAAATAATGGGAAAGCCGAAACGGTATCGGCGCCGCGTTGTTCGAACGGTTGTGAACCTGGTAGGCGTGAACAACCGTATCTCCGGCGGTTACGTTTTTCGGCTCCGTTTCACCGGCAGTACTGGCCTGCGAAGCGACTGCTCCTGCGACGGAAATCGTCCAGCTATCAGAAGTCTTGGCGTTGACAATATTCACGATGTCATAACCGGTGTCCACCTCCGTGGTCAATGACGTAGGGGTGTCCGAATACTGTGTATCCGCTCCCTCTTTGTTCACCCAGCGCACTGACATCTGCCCGGGGTTCAAAGGAAAAGTATCCGTGGATTTGGCGTTCTCGATCTGAGAACCACCAAGTGTATAAGCTAAAGCGGGCGCATTGGATAATCCAAGCGCCATCACCACCAACAGTAAAAAATACAAACTCTTAATTTTAAATTTCATCGCTACAACAACCTCCTGTAAGGTTAATAAAATGGTTGAACATGTTTCTAACAACAACTGTAAAGGTGCGAAAAAACAAAACTACCACACACCGACCGACAGCTACCGACTATCGACCGGATGATTCAGATTCAGATCACCTCCTCTGGAAAATTTTTTCGGAAAAAGTTTAAACTCCTGTATCTGCACATACTCCCACTGAGGATACCGTTTGTAATAAGGTGCTCCAGCGGGGATAAAAACACGTATGTATTGAAATTCCTTTTCTTCATTCAGATGGATTTTATGCTTCAGAGAATCAATTCCACCTTTTTTTAACCGTTCGCCAGTGCCAGCATTAAGATCTCCCGCCAACTTCCTCCATTTTTCTCCGTAAACACTTCCCTGAATCTCGTATTGCCGGGGCGAAGCAAAAGCAAACCAGTAAATGACTACCGTGTCCGGTTTTACCAGTTCCTTGAAATCAACTACAAACCACTGGTCGGTATCAGCAGGATCTCCGGAAGTAGCCGTGCCTCCCATAAAAGTGAAGTCGCCGTCAGTAATCCTTTGATTTAAATCTTCATCCCTTCCAAATCCCGACGGAGCCTTATAAATTTTTTGTCCAAATGTCCCGCTTACCGGCTTGTCTAAAGCAATATTATTTTCCCGGGTCCAAAAATAATTCAATTCCCTCCGGGCTGTTCTTCCCCGGGTATCCGTAACTGTAATCCGATAATAGACCTCCATATCAGGATAAAAATGATCCAATTCCACCTGGTGATGTCGACCCGGATGTTCGTGCCTGGTTTTATAACCGAGATCATCGCTATCATGCCCGCTTTCAAACAGGGCCGTGGTCGGGACATTAGTGACCCAGCGTACAACTGCCCCGTTTCGCGTGATATCCTTCACCCGAACCTCTTTAATGGCTGGCTCGGGCATACCTGCAGTGCGAAAGCGTCCCATTTTAGTTTTCGAATGTTTCCCGCTGGCGTCCCAGATCTTAATCTTAAACACATACATTGTCCCTTCCTTAAGATCATTCAAAATAACTTCACGTCGTTTTCGGGCATTCATGAAAGTCCGGCCCGCCCCCAGTTGCGAACGATCAGTTCCATATTTAATTCGCCCGTAAACCGCCCTGTTTGCCTCCCAGATTAAGCTCATCCGATCAGTATCCACATCAGCCACCTCCGTTTTCACAAAAACCAGAGAATCACCCCCGCCAGCAGGCCGCAAAAACTCCGGTACTCCTGTATCC
>CAYTSZ010000017.1:0-16590 GCA_964440635.1 uncultured bacterium | reverse complement strand
CTTGATCGGAGACACCCTATCTCTCTGACTCATTCTCGCAGACAGCCGGAAGCTGAGAGAGAATGAGAAAACAAGATGTGATACATCCTCGATCTCAGAACCGCTCAACTTAGGTTATAGTTTGTTAAAGTTCAGAAGGACATGAGCCAATCCGGGAGTGGACCGCGTGGATTACAAGCAGTGGGCCAAACAGTTTGCGGAGATAGGGGCCGAACTCGGGGAAAAACATACACTTTCCGACCTTTTATTCACTATACTTACCGAGGTACGCCGTTTGACTTCCAGTGATGCCGGGAGTATTTATCGGGTTGTAGAGCGAGATGGTGAACAGTATTTAAAGTTTGAACTCGCCCAGAACGACAGCATGGATCTACCGGTCCCCGAAAATAATCTGCTGGATCTTAACAAAAAAAGTCTTGCCGGTTATGTGGCTGTGAGTGGTGAAATTTTGAATATTGATAATGTTTATAATATGCCAGGTGAGTTGCCCTGTTCTTTTGATGATTCTTTTGATAAAAAATACGGTTACCGGACGAAATCTGTGCTGGTTGTTCCGCTGCGTAATCGCAAGCGAGAAGTGAAAGGCGCCCTGCAGCTAATAAACCGGAAAAAAGATTTTACTTTAACATGTCAGGGAACTGAAGTTATTCCATATTCCTCCCAGATGGCCGAGTTGGTGCCCGCTCTTGCCTCTCAGGCGGCTGTGGCCATGGAAAGGGCCCAACTGGAGGAGTCGGTTCAGAACATGCTTGAAAGTATTATTCAGACTCTGGTGGAGGCAACTGATCGTCGCGATAGGGTAACCAGCGGGCACAGCAGAAGACTTGCCGGTTACGCGACCGAGCTTGCTGAAAAGATTAACGAGGTTGATTATTTCCCCTGGAGTGGGGTAAAAATTAATGAGGAACAGAAAAAATCTATTTATTACGCCGGTTTACTGCACGACATCGGGAAGCTGGCTGTCCCGGAATCTATACTTAACAAAATCAACAGAGTGCCGGCCGAAAAAATGGAAGCCCTGCGCTATCGTTTTTACTATCTTCAGTCCGCCGGTATTATAGAAGATGCCGGGGCAATAATAAAGAATCTGGAGAGCATAAATGAATCGCCCTATGTTGACGGCAGTAAAATTGAATTTTTAAAAGAACTTCAGCAGCGCCGCTTTATCAAACCCGGCGGTGATGAGGCCAGGATGCTTACCCCGGAGGAGTACAAACATCTTTCCGTTCAGAAAGGTAATCTCACAGCCGAAGAAAGAAATATTATCGAAAGTCATGCCCTTGCCAGCCATGAGATACTGACCGGAATTGAGTGGACCGAGGAGTTAAAATCAGTTCCGAAAATTGCAGGAGCACATCACGAGAAGATAAATGGAAACGGTTATCCCCGGGGGCTTAGCGGTGATGAAATCCCTCTGTCTGCCAGGATTTTAGCCGTCGTGGATATTTTTGAAGCTCTTACTGCTCAGGATCGCCCTTATAAACCGCCCAGGTCGATTGAAGAAACCAGAAATATTTTGAATGCCGAAGCGGAATCAGGTGCTCTGGATGCAGCACTTGTGGATCTGTTTTTTCAGGAAAAAATTTATAAAAAGAAGGTTTAAAATCAAAGCGCCTGCTCTTCATCGGTTAACTGCCGGCGCTGCCCACTGACGATTTTTCCGGTGGTTGTTTTCTCTTTGTATATCTGAAGTTCAACCTGACCGTCCGGTCGCTGGACATAGGCTTGATTTTTAGCGTTCAGGGCAGGAAAATATTCCCCTCCGATATCCTCGTAAAGATCGAGTTTATAAAGTTCTTTATAGCCAGAGGGTTTGTCTTCGTCGGTGGCAATAACGTCGTAGGACCCGGCTTCTTTTTTTATCAACCTGTGCTGCCCGTTTTTGTTTTTAAATCCAACGAAAAAACGGGAATATTTTTTGTGGAAACAGTCTCCTGTAAGTGGGAATTTTTCCCCCTGCCTGGTTTCTTCGTAAAAAATGTTGTCCCGGAGATGAAAAGTTTTTTTCAAATGGGCCATCGGATGTAAAGCTGTGAATTCATCCGGGCTGTGGGTGAGGAGAATATTCTTCTGCCGGTTTTCCAGAAAATTATAACCGGTGTGCACTTTGGCTCCGGGGGTGGTGACATCGTGCACTACAGTTAGTTCTTCATCATAGAAACTCAAAGCTCGCTTGAGGCGTTCTTTGCTCCAGGTTTTTTCTATATAGGGGTTTATATCACCGTTTATAACAAAACTGTCCGCATCCGGTTTTGTTGTATTTGTTCTCGTTTCCGGAAGTTTTTTCCACAGTTCCGGGTCATAATAGGTATCCGAAGAAAAGAATATTTTTTCTCCTTCATATTCAAAAAGATAAGAATTGCAGTGCGGACCGTGCCAGGCGGTGGCTTTGACGGGCAATATGGATAATCCGCCGCGATGCTCGAACGAGTTATTTCCTGTGTCTTTGTAAAATCTTTCATCGTCGTAAGAGTAAAAAGATTCCGGTTCCACCCATATCTGTTCCCGGGGGTCCTTAAAAAGGATTCGTGGCGGGCGCCTTTTATTGCTTACAAAAACTTTAGCCCGTTCGGGGGGAAGAATATTCCCTTCCCCATCGAAAATACGCCAGGTAATTTTGCCATCAATGGCTACTTGCCGGCAGCGATAGCGAGGACGGGGTCCCACTACAATCGAATCAAAATACTCCTCAAATTCTACATTTACAACCTGTTTGCTGGCGGGGCCGAGGGTCTTCTGCAGGGCAAAAACGGAGGAAGCCTGTAGTTCACCCATTATTTTATCGCTGCCGTAGAGATTCAATTTTTTCCCGGATTTATTGGAAAAATGGTTATAGAGAGCGATGTCCGTGAACCAGCGCTTGTGATCTTCGTGGGAATGGGTGATAATTAGTCCGTCCAGTCCGCTAAGACCTGTTTGCCCGAGCAACTGAAAAACAGGTGCTCCGCAATCGAGAAGAAACTGGGAGTCTCCAACCCGGAGCCGGTAACCGATACTTTTTCCGAGCAAAGAAAAAGGGCCGGAATCTCCTATTATATCGATTGTAATGCCAGAATTAGCCATAATCTACTCCCACTATAACCGGTGAGGATGTATTTGGTAAACGCATCAGTAATTGCTTCATTTGATTCTATCAGTTAATATACGAGGAGAAAAGTGAATATTTAGGATGAGAGTCAGTTTAATTTTTTTGAAGAAAACAGGTGTTTTGCATGGGCGATAGGTTTTCTGAATTTATTGAATGGATAGGTTCAAACAAATTATGGGGTCTTGTTATTTCTCTTATCGTTCTGTTTACGCTTGGGCTGGCTTATTATTATGAGGTCGAGCGGACGGAAACACATCTTTTCAGGCGGGTAGAATATCCGCTTATTGACCTGAGGCATCGAATGATGGCCCGGCCAGATCGGGTCGGAGAAGATATTGTGGTTATTGGAATTACCGAGGAGTCAATATTCAGATACAGTGATGAATTGGGGCGCTGGCCCTGGCCACGCCAGATTATGGCCTATATGTTTCAGTATTTGAGCCAGGCGGACCAGGTTCTTGTGGATATTGGCTACTGGGAACCCAGCAAAACTGAGATAACACCCTCACAGGCCCTTCAGATGTATCAGAATATGAAAGCAATCCGTCAGCGTATTGTCCGGGCGGGGAGATTTCCGGTTAATGATTATGACCGGCTTATGAACCGGGTGCTGAATTTTTCTGAAAATGACGATATTAAGCTGGCCCGTGGGACTGCTGCCGCCAATGTATATCATTCACTTATTTTTGATTTTCAGATGCAGGTAAGGCCCAGTAAACGCAGCTTGAGAGAATATCGTCAGCTTACCTCTTCCTATGGTTATAAAATATCGGGTCGCGAAGTGTTTCCCCGCGTTCCAACGGGGACCATCCCGATTCCCCCGTTGCTTGAGACCAGTGCGGGATTCGGTCATATTAATTTTATCCCGGACCCGGATGGCCCCGCCCGCCGGTTTGCTCCTTTCCTGGGTTTTAGAGATCCGTCAGATACTCCTGGCTATTTTAAACGGCCTTACCTGCCGATGCTTGGTCTGGCCGGTATATTACCGGATCCGGCAAGTGAAAATATTGAAGTCCGGGGGCGCACCCTCTACATAGGGGATGAATACCAGGTTCCCCTGGATCGTGATGGGAATATATTGATTAAATATCGGGGTGGTTCCAATATTTTTAAAATGATTCCGATTGAAGATATTTTAAAAGCTCCTCTGGAAGAGAAAAAAACTAAATATCCCCCCGAATGGTTTAAAGACAAAAAAGTTTTAATCGGGGCTACGGCTTCGGGGCTGTTTGATCTCCGGTCAACACCGTTTACAGCAATAGAACCGGGAGTTAATATTCACGCCAATATTTTGGATATGTTCATGAAAAAAGATTTTTTATATCCGATCCGGACCAGACATGTATTAATAGCCGCTGCGGTGTTAACTATTTTAACCGGTCTGATCACCGGGTTTAGCGGTCCTATCATTGCTTTTGTGTTAACGGCGTTGCTTTCTATTTTGTATTTTGTCATCGGCCTGGGCCTTTTTCAGCATGGTTACCTGATAAATCTTTCTTTGCCCCTTATTTGCGCCGGCTCCAGTTATGTGTTGGCCACTGTTTATAATCTGGTTTTTGAGAAGAAAAAAGCCCGGCAGATTCGCCAGGCTTTTGAACATTATTTGACTTCTTCCGTTATGGAAGAAATTTTGAAAGATCCTGATAAGCTTCAGCTTGGAGGGGAACGCCGGGAAATAACTGTAATGTTTGGGGATATCGCCGGTTTTACCACTTTCAGTGAGGGTCGTTCAGCCACAGAAGTGGCCCGGGTTATTAACGAGATTTTAACCCGTCTGACCCGGTGCGTTTTTGATTACCAGGGAGTACTGGATAAATACATTGGAGACGCCCTGGTTGCAGAATTTGGTATTATTCCGGTTGAGCCGGGTCACCATGCCCGTCGGGCCTGTTATGCGGCGATAGATATGCGCCGGGAAATTGAAAAATTGCATGAAGAATGGGAAAAATCCGGGACCCCTCTGCTGGACTTTAGAATTGGTCTGCACACCGGCTGGGCGGCGACCGGCAACATGGGTTCGGAGATACTGTTTGACTATACGGCCCTGGGAGATACGGTAAATCTGGGTTCCCGACTGGAGGGAGCAAACAAAGTTTATGGTACAAAAATGATGATAAGCGAACCCACGCGCGAGCAAGCCGGCGATAAGATAGTAACCCGTCGACTGGACAGTATTATCGTAAAAGGGAAGGAAGAGCCTATTGCGGTTTATGAATTAATTGGCCGGCAGGGAGAGGTGGCTGATGAGAAAATTGAACTTATAAAAAAATATGAACGGGCTTTTAACCTCTATAGCCGGCGAGAGTTTGAAAAAGCCCATGAATTATTTGAGGATATTCTTTCTGACCATGACGATCCCCCGTCCTGCGTGTTTTTGAAAAAAACAGAAGAACTTCTGGATAATCCACCGCCAGTTGACTGGCAGCCAGTAACTAAGCTCACGGCTAAATAGGAAACAGCCGGTAAACTACGGGTTGGCCAGTTTTCTGGCAACTACCAGTTGCAGTATTTTACCCAGAGCCCGGCAGGCGGTGGGCTGTTTGGCGATGGCGGTTTCAATATTTTTTGTCTCAAGACCATCAGAAATAACCCGGAGCCCGGTCCAGATTGTGTCTTTGGGGCGGGATTTAAGTTCGGAAAGAAGTGCCCCGGTTTCCATATCTGCAGCTTCGGCCGCGTAATTCTCGGCTCCCATCAACCGTTTTTCTTTCGTTATTAGAGGTATTGATGTGGTCAGCAGAGCCCCGGTCTGGATCTTCTTTTTTAGCTGTTCGTTCAGGATTTTTAGCATCCAGCACCGGAATTTTTTGTCCGCCTCAAAAGTTTGATGATTGATATCAAAGGTGGCTTTATCAGTAATGAATACAGTTCCGGGTTTTATCCTCGCCGAGAGAGAACCGGCTGTTCCGGCAATAAGTAGTTTGCAGTTAAAAAATTCATCCGGAAGTTGTGAAACTGTGGATTTTACCTGCTGGGGTCCTATCCCCAGTTGAAGCAGACGAATATTTTTATAGACAAAATATTCTATTTCCTTCACTTTTTTTAGTTTGAAGGGATATGCTTCCAGCAGGGGTGAATATTCGTTCCGACGGGCAGTTGCTATTAACAGACCATCTCTCTGTTTTTTTATTTTCAAAATAGAGTCCTCCGGGTATTTTTAAAAACACCCGGAGTTAATTGTTCCTCAATTAGATCAGTCATCAGAATTGGATCGAATCTGCCGGAGAAAATTCTCTATTTTGTTAAGGGCTTCGCTTAATTTTTCATAACCGGTGGCATAGGAAACTCTTATGTGCTGCGCCCCTCCGGGGCCAAAAGCCGAACCCGGAACCACGGCTACTTTTTCTTCTTTCAAAAGCTGCTCACAGAACTCCTGGGGTTCAAGCGGGATGTCGGCCAGGGACGGGAATGCATAAAATGCTCCCTGGGGATAAGGACAGGGTATATCCATCTCATTGAAACGCCGCACCACAAGATCCCGTCTTCTTTCGTATTCTTTGCGCATTGTTTCTATTGATCTCTCACCGCTGAGGACCGCTTCCAGGGCTGCAAACTGGGAGGTGGTTGGAGCACTCAGCATTGTGTACTGGTGAATTTTGGTCATTGCTCCGATGATATCTGCCGGTCCACAGGCGTAAGCAACTCGCATTCCGGTCATAGCGCAGTTTTTTGAAAAACCGTTAAGATATACTGTGCGCTGTTCCATATCCTCTAAAACAGGGAATGGTGTATGAAAGCCTTCATCATAAGTAAGATGACCGTATATTTCATCGCTAAGGACGATCAGATCGTGCTTGCTGACGACTGCGGCAATTTCTTTCAACTCATCTTCGCTGTAAGTCACTCCGGTTGGATTACTGGGGTAATTAAGCAGCAGAATTTTACTTTCTGGGGTAATTATTGAGTCCAGTTTTTTCGGATCAATTTTAAAACTGCCGTCCTTGCCGGTATTCAGAGTAACCACTTTACCGCCCGGCATAAGCACAGTTGGCAGATAGGAGACGTAGCAGGGGGTGGGTATTATAACCTCGTCACCCGGGTTTATCAGGGCCCGCATGGCTATGTCCATCCCTTCACTTACTCCGGTGGTGATTAACATTTCCTCTTCGGAGTCATACTTCAAACGATGTTTTTCCTGCAGGTGGCTGGACAGAGCTTCACGCAGCCGGGGCATACCTTTGTTGGATGTATAATTTGTAAACCCGTCTTCAATGGATTTGATTGCCGCCTCCCTGATATGCCAGGGAGTTGCAAAATCTGGTTCCCCCACACCAAGAGAAATAACATCGTCCATCCCCATAACCAGATCGAAAAAACGTCGAATTCCGGAGGGTTCTAAATCCCGGACAACTTTTGATAGCTTATTCATGGTGTTATATTCAGCCGGTGGTCCGGTCCCCCGGAGTCAAATTGAAAACCGTCTGTTTTATAAGTTTTTAACATAAAATGTGAAACAGTCTTGTGGACGTTACGGTTGGGGGCAAGGACATTTCCCACAAATTCGGCTACCCGGCTCAGGTCTTCCGCCTCAACTCTTACCAGCAGGTCGTAAGCGCCGGAACAGAGGTGACAGGCTGTAACTTCCGGATGGTTGTAGATTTCCCGGGCAATTTCATCAAATCCGCTGTCAGGTTCCGGGGAAATACTGACTTCGATCAGCCCGATAACCGGGAAATCCTCGCGCCCGGCTTTTTCGGGATTTATTACGGCTTTGTAACCGAGGATAATACCTTTCTCCTCGTATTCTCTAATCATTTTTTCTACTTCCTCGGCGGAACATTGCAAATTAGCCGCAAGATCTTCGGGTCTGGCCCGTCCGTTATTTTCAAGTAGTTTTAGTAGCTTGTCCATCTGTAGACCTCCTTAAGAGTTTACCGCTTCGTCTTTTAATGTGGCTATGTAGGGTAGATTCCGCCACTTCTGAGCGTAATCCAGACCGTAGCCGACTAAAAACTTGTCAGGAACTTCAAAACCAACGTAATCTGCGTCTACTTCTACTTCTCTGCGGTATGGTTTGTCGAGTAAAACGCAGGTAGATATACTTGCCGGGTTGCGGGCTTCCAGATAGCCTATGAGAAAGTTCAAAGTGAGGCCGGAATCAACAATATCTTCCACTATCAGCACATGTCGCCCTTCGATATCTTCGCTCAAGTCTTTGATAACCCGTACAACTCCGCTGGTTACCGATGATTGTCCGTAGCTATCCACAGCCAGAAAATCCAGGCCGAGGGGCAAATGAATCTGACGCATCAGATCGCTGATAAAGGTTATACACCCGCGCAGTATTCCGATGAGCAGAAGATCTTTACCCTGAAAATCGGTGTTGATCTGCTGGCCCAGTTCATTTACTTTCGTCTTGATTTCATCTTCGGTAAACAAAACCTTTTCAAATTCTTCCTGAAATTCCAAAAAGATCACTTCCGATTGTCTCTAAGATAGATTTAACTGAAGTATACTGTTTAAAATCAGGCCTGTTTTTTAACAACCGGGGCATCTGCCCACAGGCCTTCAAGATTGTAATAATCACGTTTTTCTTGTATGAATATATGAACAATAACTTCTTCGTAATCCAGCAACAGCCAGCCCTGCTCGGGTTCGCCCTCACTGACCTGGGGAGTACGATCGCTATTTTGCTGGAGTTTATTTTTTATCTCCTGGCACAGAAATTTAATATGGGGCCGGGATTTTCCGGTACCGATCACAAAATAATCGGTGATCCCCACCTGCTGGCGGACATTAATAATCTTTATATCGTCCGCTTTGTTGTCATCCAGTATCCCGGCGGCAGATCGGGCAAGTTCGATTCCGTTTTTCAAATATGGCTCCTCCTTGTTGTTTTTTAGCAAAAACAGTAATATTCAAACTGGTAAATTCATCTACATTAAAAGCCTAACAATAATTATACAAAAAATATAAAATTTTCGTGTATTAACAGTTTTAAATTTTTCAGTCCATAAGGTGTTTCAAGTCTGAACCGACAACAATTGTTATATCAACCAGAAGTTTTTCTTCAAGATCTATCTCGATATCCCCGGTTTCAAGGATTTCTTTCACGCGCCTGGCGGAGAGCGGGTGTCCGCCCCGATCAATAATAATTGTTTGTAAATGATTGGAATTATTAGCATTTCCTGTCTCCACAACATCAATAAAGGGATAATGCTGGATGTGATCGCGGACAGAGCCGGCCAGACCGCTAATTGTGGTTCCGTTTAGAACCTGGACTCTGATCAGCTCACGCTTTTCTCCGGTTTCTATTAAATATTTCACCGGCGGTGGGAGCATAGTGCTTATTCGCTGTGTGTTTAGTTCGTGTCCTTCCCGGAGACTCTGGGGTTCTTGCGCCGGCAAAAATTTAATTTTTTCTGCATCCAATAGACTCAAAATTGAAAGAGTAGTTTGAAAGTCTTCAAAGGTAAGGTTTGTCTCGAGATTAGCGAAAGCCAGATGAAGGGGCTTTTCAAACTCTAGAAAATGATTATGTTCCTTTAACCATTTTATAATGCCCATAAACAGTTTTTTATGCCGGAATCGCAGGCCTAAAATACCGTAATTGCTGTAAGCTTCTGTGACAAACTGAAGGGCCATTTCACCGTCAAGCCAGCGTCCCTGAGAATCTTTATCCTCCACAGAATTCTGTGCGGGTGATTGGCCGGTCTGAATTTTTATTCCCCCCAGAAGATCAATTAATGTGGACAGAATGTCATCTTGGGCGATTATCCAGTAAGTCATATCTAAATCAAGTATATCTTCCAGCTCATGAGTGAAATCTTGGGGGGGCAGTTTATCATAAAGCTCTCTAAGGCTGAGCGTTCGGGCGAAGGTGGGGGAGAGCAAAGTGGTTTCCGGCGAAAAATATATCCAGCTCATCCGTTCTGTTATAGGTTCGTAGCTGACCAGATAAATAAGGTTTAAATTGTTCTGTGTTTCGTGAAATACCAGCCCCTGAACCCGATGTTGGTTGGCAATCAGTTCAGAGAGTTTGACTGCTTCGCCGGCAGTTTTTTCTGTTTTCTCTGACATGACATAAAAAACCAAAGAAGCGGTTATAAATATCAAAACAAGGCCGAGAACAATAAAGTTTGTCAGACGCATAGGTTGTTATAAGCCTCCAGGGAGCGGTGGTGGAGGAGTTTTCTGTTTTTAAGGCAGTGGGATATTTTTTCAATAAGTGTTGTTAGTGCAAGTTCCGGCAGGGGAAGCAAACCTATCTGGTTGCGAATATTTTTAGCTCCGGGGTAATTGCGGCCTCCCTCAGCATAATCGACGATCATTAGTCCCTGCAGAAATACTGTCATATTTGCATTTCCGGTAGGATGAAAAGCAATAGCGTGTATTATTTTGTCATTAGTTATATTCAGTTTCTTTTTAATCAACTGTGCTCCGGCGCTGGCGTGCCAGAGCGCGGGAATTCTTTTTTCCAGGTCATCCAACCCTCCCTGGTAGTCCTCGGCCAGTTTTTTTTGCCGTGAGCGGGGAAGTTCTTTTCCGCAATCGTGCAGTAAGATGGCTGTACAAAAATCATCCTTTACTTTTTCAAGCACGGGATATTTTCCCGTCAGCCGCCTGGAAAGAAGCAACATATTTTCGATATGTACACGCCGGGTTTTTATGTATTTTTCTGCGAAAGATAGATATTTGGCGGCCACCGGGGCGGGTAGAAGGTTCCGGATATTATCCATAATATAGCTCGTTCTCCTTGATGAACAAATCAACTTTTTCGGGTACAAAATATTTTATAGAAAGTCGTTCTCCAATCCGGTTTCGCAGCCCGCTGGAAGATATCTGAATATCAGGTATTTCCACTGTGTTTGTTTTTTCACATAAGAGCGGATCCTCGGGTTTGGATTTATAACCGGGCCGGTTCATTACGGCCAGCCGGGCCAGATTAATTATTTCTTGCCAGCAATGCCAGTCCTTGAACTCTTCCAGCTCGTCAGCTCCGATTAGCAGATGGAAGTTAGTCTCCGGTCGCTGCAGGGTTAAGGTTTTAAGAGTATCAACAGTATATGATGGGCCGTTCCGGTTAATTTCAATTTCACTCACTTCGAATTTCGGATTGTTTTCAACAGCGATACTGGTCATTTTGAATCTCATTTCAGCAGAAACAGCCGGATCTTTTTTATGAGGAGGAATCCCGGTTGGGATAAAGATTATGCTATCCAGGTTTAAAGTTTCCAGCGTCACCTGTGCGGCAATCAGATGCCCATGGTGTACAGGATTGAAAGCCCCGCCGAAAACACCGATACTGGCGGTAACTTTAACTTCTGATCTGGCCCTGTCCATAAATTATGTACTTGGGAATAGTAAGTTCACGTAGCCCCATCGGGCCGCGGGCGTGGAGCCGTTCGGTGCTGATTCCAATTTCCGCTCCGAGTCCAAATTCAAATCCGTCGGTGAAACGAGTTGAGGCGTTAACATAAACTGCCGCCGAGTCGACTTCGTTAAGGAACCGTTCCGCCTCACCATATTTTTCTGTAATTATGGCATCGGAATGGTTCGAGGCGTAGCGGTTTATATGTTCTATCGCTTCGTCAAGGCCGCCCACGGTTTTTACGCTAAGGATAAGATCCAGGTATTCAGTTCCCCAGTCATCCTCTTTGGCCACCTCCAGCTTGACAGGGGAGTCAATCATCATGTTTCGCATTTCAGCATCAGCTTTCAGACGAACGCCCGCTTTTTGTAGAGTGACAAGAAGTTCCTCAATAAAATCAGCCGGCAGATCGCGGTTAATAACCAAAGACTCCATAGCGTTACAAACTCCCGGCCGCTGAGTTTTTGCATTGACACAGATATCCAGGGCCATTTTTTTATCTGCCTGATCAGAAACATAGGTGTGACAGACCCCTTTGTAATGTTTGATTACCGAAATTGTAGATTCTTCTGCTACCATTTTTATCAGGTTTTCGCCCCCCCGGGGAATGATAACGTCAATAAATTCATCCATCTTGAGCATATTATTTACCAGGGAATGATCCTGATCGCGAAGAATCTGAATAGCGTCCACCGGCAGGTAATCACGGATTGCTTCGCGTATAATATCTACCAGCAGATAGTTTGAGTGCCGTGCTTCCGAGCCACCTCGAAGCAGTGTGCAGTTACCGGATTTCAAGCAGAGAACTCCAGCATCCACGGTAACATTGGGGCGGGATTCGTAAATAATACCGATAACACCCAGAGGAACCCGCTGCCGCCCGATTTTCAGACCGTTGGGGCGTCGTTTCATATCAATAACTTCCCCCACCGGGTCGGGGAGCTGTTTTATCTGGCGGACACCGGCAATCATTGAATCGATTCTTTCCGGCGTTAAAGCCAGACGATCCAGCAGGGCGTCGGAAAGTCCCTGCTTTCTCCCTGCTCTGATATCTTTTTTATTTACTTCCTGAATTTTCTCGCGGTTTTTTTCTATCCCGACAGCTATATTTTCAATTGCTTTATTTTTGTCTGCTGTTGATAGAGAAGCCAGTTTCCGAGAGGCCTGTTTGGCCTTGCGGACAGTTTTACTGAGATCAAAATCTTTCATTCCGGAAACACCACCATGTTATCTCGATGTATTATTTCGTCAAAATCATGCTGGCCAAGGATATCAGATATTTCATTTGTTTGACATCCTTTTAAAGCCTGTACATCCTGGCAATTATAATTGGAAAGCCCCCGGGCGAATTCATTCCCGGTATCATCTATTATTTTAACAGTATCTCCGCGTTTGAAATGGCCGCTGGCTTTAACAACCCCGGCGGGCAGTAAACTTTTTCCGCCATGCACCAGTGCTTTTTTTGCCCCTTTATCAACTTCTATATATCCTTTGGGAAGCAGGTGATACCCGATCCATCTTTTGCGTCCGCGAATTGTTTTTTCACCTTTCTGGGCCGAAAAAAGTGTTCCCACAGTTTCCCCTTCCATTATATCCAGTAATACATCCTGACGGTGTCCGGATGCAATTACCATCGGAGTGCCGGACTGGGTAACTGTTTGCGCCGCATCGATTTTTGTTTTCATACCGCCGACCGTGGCCTGGCCTTTACCGGCGGGCCCGGCCATATTCTTTATTTCCAGATCGATTTTTTCCACTCTTTGCAGAGGTTCTTCCTCGGGGTCTGGCTTGTCTGGATATAGCCCCTCAACATCACTCAATATAATTAGAAGGTCAGCATCAACCAGAGTGGTGACGAGGACGGAAAGCGTGTCGTTGTCGCCGAATTGTATCTCTTCGGTTGCCACGGTGTCGTTTTCGTTCACAATCGGGATAACGCCCATTTCCAGAAGTGTATGCATTGTATTAGAGGCGTTAAGATAGGATTGTCTGTCGTGGATTCCTTCCCGGGTTAGAAGAACCTGGGAAGTGGTTAAATTATATCCGGCAAACAGTTGCTGATAAAAGCCCATCAAGATGGGCTGCCCAACTGAGGCGGTGGCCTGTTTACGCGGGAGAGTTTCCGGTGGTGTCAGGAGGTTCATTTTATTCATTCCGAAGTGAATAGCCCCCGAACTTACCAGGACAATCTCCCGTCCCTCTCCTGTCAGTTCGTTTATCTGGCTAACAATAGCCGGCACCAGTTTTTCCCGTCCGAGCAGGGAGGAGCCTATTTTGACGACTATACGTTTGCAATTACTAATATCTTTTCTATTCATCCCGTGTATTCGAACTCCTGATTTCCGATTTGGACCGTATCACCGGGTCTGCAGCCAGCTTTTTCCAGTTTTCTGTGCAGCCCCAGATCAATAAGTTTTTCGCGGACATAGCTTAAAGCTTCGGCATTATTTAAATCAAACCTTCTGATTAATTCAACAACCTCATCGCCCTGAAGTAAAAAACGCTCCCCGACCGGGGTTACTTTTATGGGGGCTTTTTGTTCCATTTTTATTAACCGTTCTGGCTCTCTGGTTTGTTTCACTTCTTTTTCTTCTTCCAGCTTTAAATTTTCGAAGATATCCCACAATTTTTCAACCAGTTTATCAAGCCCGGTGCCTTCGAGGGCGGATATTCCAATAACAGAACCCGGTGCCGGAGAAATTTCTTCCTTGAAAAGTTTAATTATTTCGGGCTCCTCAACATCCATCTTATTGCAGGCGATAATTGTTGGTTTGTCGAGTAACTTCGGGCTGTAGGACTCAAGTTCTTTCCGTATTGTATGAAATTCCCCTACCGGATCTCGTCCGCTCATATCCACCACGTGAAGTAATATTTCGGTCCGGTCTATGTGGCGTAAAAAATCGATCCCCAGTCCGGCTCCCTGGTGGGCGTTTTCTATCAAACCCGGAATATCGCACAGAACAATATCTTTATAATCACGGGATAAAACCCCCAGGTTGGGGTGTAGAGTGGTGAAGGGATGGGCACCAATACGGGGATGCGCCCGGGTCAGTTTGCTTAAAAGTGTTGATTTTCCTGCGTTTGGAATTCCGATCAAACCTACATCGGCCAGCAGTTTAAGTTCGAGTTCGAGTTCAACTGTTTCGCCCGGTTCTCCGAGTTCATGGAATCGGGGTCGTTGTCGGCGACTATTAGTGAAACAGTGATTTCCCCGGCCACCTTTTCCCCCGCGAGCGACAACAAGTTTTTCGTCCTTGTCGGTTAACTCGCCAAGAAACTGGCCGGTTTTAGAATCGCGGGCAATTGTACCGACAGGAACTTCAACGATAAGATCGTTACCCTGGGCACCTTGTCGATTATTTGGTCCGCCATTGGTACCATTTTCTGCCGAAAGTTCGGCCTCGTAATTCAGATCGTTCAGGGTGTTTTTTTCATGGCTGGCTAATAAAATAACATCTCCGCCCTTCCCGCCGTTACCTCCATCTGGTCCACCACGGGGCTGATAGGGCTGGCTTTTAAAGGAAGTGCAACCATCACCGCCTGTGCCACCACGAGCGGTGATATTAACATAGTCAATGAAAGGGCGAGACATGATTATCACACTTCAGGAATTAAAAAAAGACTTGCACCTTCCGACACAGAACCTGTAGCTTCGGTTGCGGGTTCCTGTGACTTTTTTTAGACAGGCGCTGTATCGGGTGCTGCAGCAGGAGCGTTTTGCTGGAGCAGGTTAATTTCTTCTTCGGTGAGAACGCTAATTTGCTTGCGTTTCGATCCTTTGCGGTTGAAAAAAACGTAACCGTCTGTTTTAGCAAAAAGGGTGTCATCCTTACCTCGTCCAACATTGATTCCGGGGTGATATTTTGTCCCCCGCTGGCGGACAAGTATATTGCCGCCCTGTACCCATTGGCCTTCGAACCGTTTCACGCCAAGACGTTTTGATTCGCTATCCCGTCCATTACGTGTTGCTCCCTGACTTGCTTTTGTAGACATAATTTAATCCTCCTCTGGTTTCTGGAAAATAATTTACCAGTTTTAAGCTGAAATTATATGTAAGTATAACAATTATCCGTTTATAAAGCAATTTTCCATTCTAAACAAAATAACACGTTACTTTTTGCCTTATTTCCGCGCCTGTAATTACTGGCGCTCATCTCGTATAGAGCAATAAGAAGGGTGCCTCTCCGCCAGTTTTGCTGCCACTTTTATGACGGCGTTTGAAACCCCGGAAAATACTTCCCAATTTTGCTTTTGCAATTTTTCAGGATTAACCTTAAGGCTACGCAGTGCTTTTTCGGATTTACTGGTGTATTCTATCGCCTCGGCGGGTAATCCCCGCGCGGCGGAAAGTAAAACCTCAAATAGCGTCGAGATCGATGCGCAGACTATGTCTTCACCCCTGGGAGCACTTTTCGAGTGGCCCCGAATGGTGAAACCACAAATATCTTGCTGGGCATTGCGGTGGACGGTTATTTCCGTCATTACAGTGCTTACTCGCTTACTCGATATCTATGGATTCTATTTTAAGTCTGGTCAGATCATCGCGATGACCTATTTTTCGGCGCTGTCCTTTGCGGCGTTTATAATTGTAAACGGTAATTTTATCGCCGCGAAAATGCTCATCAACAGTTGCTTTGACTTTTGCTTTCTCAACCAGGGGTTGTCCGACAAGTGTTTCTTCCTCAGAGCTGACCAACAAAATATCATCTAACTCAATAGCTTCCCCTTCGTCCTCCGAGAGACGGAAAACCGTTACTTCGGAGTCGGGTTCGGCTCTGTATTGATGACTGCCAATTGAAAATATAGCGTACATAGTTATTCCTCCTTTAGAAAACAAATAGTTTAATAAGGAGGGAGTCGAATGTCAAGAAAATATGATGTGTCCCTTTAATTTGGGAAGCATAACTGCTGCTTTATTCAGCCCCGGAAACAGGCCTGTGTGGTCTGCGGTCGGGGATGTTTGGCCTGCGACCGGATTTTACCGGGCAGTAACCAGAGATCCGCTCCGGGTTTTTAATCGCACTGTTCTGACAGCCGCAAACGAAGGAAGACTGGATTTTAATTGCTGACAGATATACTATAAACAGTATTAGAAATATCAGAAAGGGTGTTCTGGAAAACCGGGGATAAAGGAGTCAGATACCTGTCTTCACTGATTCGTCCACATAAATATAAAATTTGAGTAATACAT
>CAYTSZ010000016.1:8190-17030 GCA_964440635.1 uncultured bacterium | reverse complement strand
ATCATCTATTATAGAAAAAGTTTTCAGTCAGTAAACTTATACTTAAATTGAGCGATTCTTGATCGGAGACACCATATCTCTCAGAATCGCTCAATTTAGGTTAAAATCAGTCAGCCGGGGAAAATTAACCGAGAAGATCTTCCAGTGCGGGTTTTATTTCAGGAAATTTAAATTTATAATTTTTCTCCATAATTGCTCCGGGGAGGACCCGTTGGGAAGTAAAGAAAATCTTCGCTGCTTCCCCATAAATTCGCTCGAGAATAAAACGTGGGATGGGGAGTAGAACCGGACGGTTTAATACGCTGCCCAGCGTTTTGCTGAATTTCCGGCCGGTTACCGGGTTGGGGGCTGTAAGATTGTAGGGACCTTCCAGTTTTCTATCCAGTATATGCAACAAAATCCCCACCTCGTCCTCTATGTGAATCCAGGGCATATACTGCTCACCGTTTCCCGGATAACCACCCAGTCCCATCTTGAATGGTTTGAAGAAGGAAAATGGATTGAGTATACGTTTGAGAATTCCACCCTCGCGGCTGAGAACCATACCCGTTCGGACGGTGGAAACAGCCGGCCCGGTCCCGAACATAGTGTCTTCGGCATAAGTCCAGACCACCTTTTCCCATTCGATATATAATTTTGCCATAAAATTATCGCCGGGATCATTCTGTTCACTTATTTTTGTTTGGCCACGATCGCCGTAATAGCCGCATCCCGAACCCGATATAAAACTGCTCAGATTCCCCCGGTATTTACGAATCGCGTTCAAAACAGTAACTGTGCCCGCCACCCGGCTCTCTATGATTTCTTTTTTATAATCCTCCGTCCATTTTTGCCCAAAAAGGGGTGCCCCGGCCAGATGAATAATTGCATCCGTGCCGCCGGGAATTTTAAGTGAATTGTGATCATAGGGATCCCAGTTGATATAACCGTTGCCACTCTTGTTGCGAGAGGCGATCACGGCAGAATCTCCCCGCTCTGTCAGTTTTTTTGCCAGAGCTGAGCCAATAAGTCCGGTTCCACCCGTTATTAAAACTTTCAAAGTAACCACCTTTATAAAATAAGTTTCTGCCGTGATCAAATATATTTTTAATTTAACCCCATTGATTGTAATAAGTATAGTCATTTTCATCCACCCTTTCCTCCGTGCGAGAAACAGTTACGAGTTAAAGCCAAACAAAACAACTGTTGCGTCGTTGACTTCGCAGTTAACCCCTTCACCTCATCACTCCTTAACTTCTTCACTTGTGTTAAGGTTTCACGAAGGAAAAAGTTAAATAACGGTCAAAAAAACATATAATCAGATATGTTGGCTGTAGTTTGGAAATTATTTGAAACTAAATTCTAATCAGGAGAGAAAAAAATTGGAAAAATTAGAACTCTTTTATAAAGAAACCTGTCCTTTTTGCAAGAAGGTGATTTCGTTTCTGGAAGAAGAAGATATCGATGAAGTGGAACTAAAAGAGATAAACGAAGATTCCGATGCCCGCCGCCGGCTCAAAGAGGTCGGAGGTAAGACCCAGGTGCCCTGCCTTTTTATTGATGGTGAGCCGCTCTATGAATCCGATGATATAATTGAGTGGCTTGAGGAAAACATTGCTTGCGCCGGAAGTAGTTAAAAAGTATTCAATCTTGTGGGTAATAGTTGGGGAGAAATTAAGATGAATGATGAGCCGTGGTCGGAAAAATCAGACGCCGAGTGGCGCCAGATTCTGTCCGAAGAAGAATACAGAGTCCTCAGGCAAGCGGGAACCGAACGGGCTTTTGCCGGCGAGTATTACGATCTGAAAGAGGAAGGGCTCTACCGCTGCGCGGGTTGTGGCAATCCTCTTTTTTCCTCGGAACATAAATTTGATTCAGGTACTGGCTGGCCCAGTTTCTATAAACCGCTTGCTGAAAAAAGCGTGGGAACCCGACCGGAGGAAAGCTTGTCTGACCCCCGGACCGAAGTTATCTGTACCCGATGCGAAGGACATCTGGGACATGTTTTTGCTGACGGCCCGCCTCCCACAGGTAAACGATACTGTATTAATTCGGTTGCTCTTGATTTTGTTCCCGAATAAAAATAGTTTTATAGACGAAAACTAACCAGGGAAGATGTTTTTGACATGAATAATGATGATCTGGCCACAGCGACACTGGGTGGAGGTTGTTTCTGGTGTCTTGAGGCGGTGTTTAAACGGATTGAAGGAATACAGAAGGTGGTTTCCGGGTACAGCGGGGGAGAGGTAAAAAATCCCAGTTACCGCCAGGTCTGCAGCGGGAAAAGCGGTCATGCTGAAGTTGTTCAAATCAGTTTTGATCCCTCCGTTATCAGCTACCGGGAATTGCTTTACATTTTTTTTACCATCCATGATCCTACCACACTAAACCGGCAGGGCCCCGATGTGGGTTCCCAGTATCGATCGGTAATTTTCTATCACAACCCCCGTCAGAAAGAGATTGCCGAAGAAGTAATGAAAGAACTTTCCGAAAAAAATACCTATGAAGAGTCCATAGTGACAGAAATAAGTCCTCAGGATAATTTTTATCCCGCCGCTGAAAATCATCAGAACTACTACGAAAATAATAAAAGTCATAATTACTGTGTAGCAGTAATAAATCCCAAACTGGACAAAGCCGAACGTATTTTCGCCGATAAATTTGAACCTTTAGAATCCTGACCGTCAATTTACCGAACCAATTCCAAAACCTACTGATTTGGTGACCACGAAAGGCACGAAAGGGCACGAAAAAGGCTAAGAATAAAAGTGGTTTTTTGGATAAAGCTATCCAGTAAATCGGATTTTCACTCCAGTCAAAAAATGGATATGGTGCTGAAGTTTACTCTGTGACCCTGTGGTAAAATCGGGTTTGATTCATGGTTTTGGTTTAAACAATTGACTATTAACCATGAACTGTGAGCTGTGTTTCCCCTTTACATATTTTCCCTGCAGGGCTATTCTGTTTTTGTTATGAGTCTAATATTTTAGTGTCTGAGCGAAAGGTTTGACTGACAATGGATCCCTGTGGTTTACGGAATCAGCCGGAGGCTGTTTATCAACTTGTTGAGAAAGGCCCCGGGATGGTCGTTATTACCGATTACGAGGGGAAAATAATTGCTATAAACCCGCGTTGCGTTAACGAAACCGGGTTCTCGGCCGAAGAAGTAATGGGTGAAAACCCAAGTCTCTGGAACTCCGGTCGCCAGCCCCATGGGTTTTATGAGAATCTCTGGCAGACTATTAAAGCGGGAGAAATCTGGCGCGGGGCTTTTTGCAATAAAAAAAAGAACGGGGATCTTTTCTGGACCAGGGCTATTATTGTCCCGGTTTTCGATGATTCGGGAGAGATTAAGAAGTTTGCCTCCGTGCATGAAATTGTGACCGGGGAACATCGTCTCCGGGAGCGTTTAAAAGCAACAGTAGAAACCGCTAAAAATGCGATAGTAACCATGGATAAAGAAGGGAAAATAGAAGATGCCAATCCGGCCGCACTTGAAATTTTTTCCTGTAAAAAACAGGATCTGCTGGAAAAAAATGCAGACGTGATTTTGCCGGATACTTTTGAAATACTTAAAGAATATAAAAAGACCGGTGGTGATAGTCTCATAGAAGGTCGTCGAGAAGAAACAGCGTTTAGATGCGTGGGGGAAAAGTTTCCTGTTGATGTGGGGATAAGCGAGTTCGAAACCGATACCGGTCTCAAATTTGTTGCAATAATTACGGATCGAACCGGGGAGGTAGAATACCGGGAAAAAATAGAGAATTTGAATAAAAAACTTGAGGAAAAGAACCGTTACCTCGAGAACCTGGCGGTTGTCGATTCCCTGACGGATCTGCCCAACAGGCGCAGGTTCGAGGAAAAACTAAAGGATGAATGGGAACACTGTCTGCGGGATAAAAAAGAGATATCAATCATTATGATGGACCTGGATAATTTTAAAAAATACAATGATTTTTACGGTCACCCCGCCGGTGATAGCTGTCTGAAAAAAGTAGCTTCGGTTATGGATGACGTCATAAAAAGGTCGATTGATACCGTGGCCCGGTATGGCGGCGAGGAGTTTGCGGCCATTTTGCCCGAGACCGGTCTGAAGGGGGCAGAAAAACTGGGCGAGGAGATAAGGCGGAGGATAGAAGAAAAGGGCGTCGAACATGAAAAATCAGAAGTCAGTGATGTGATCACCATAAGCGTGGGTGCAGCTTCCATGGTTCCCCGTCCAGAAATGGGCGCATGGCTCCTGGTAGAAAAAGCCGACCAGGCCCTCTACCGGGCAAAAGAAAACGGCCGCAACAGCGTCGAAACAATAGCTGTTAGTTGAGATATGGGAAGCAAAGTATGTTCAGTTGTGTTTTGAACGCCAATAAATAAATTGAATTTCATTCACACTTTTATTGTTTCTCTAATATCGTAAGATAAGATATTGAAAAGTGAATTTAAGTTTTACCGTAAGATGATTTCTTTTAAGGGAGTGGTAAAGATGGAGGAAAATGAAGCCGCAGCGCAGCAGGATACGGCAGCACCGCAAAACACAGCCGATCCCGAGAGCAAACGGATTGCTGCCGGGATATGTGGTATTTTGTTGGGAGCACTGGGAGTTCACAAGTTTATACTTGGCTATACGACCGAAGGACTTATTATGCTTCTGGTTACCGTACTTACCTGTGGATTCGGGGCCATGGTTATGAGTATAATCGGACTGATTGAAGGAATTTTATACCTTACCAAGACCGATGAAGAGTTTAAGCGGATCTATATAGATTCAAAAAAAGGCTGGCTTTAAATCTCGGTTTTGTTTTCGATTGAGAACTTAAAAGTTGAAGAATAAAAAAACCTGGATAAAGATTTTTTTTATTTCAATCGCTGCGACACCCCTGCTCGGCGGTCTTCTGGCCGCTGGCGGTGTTTCTTTTTCTTTTCTGGTCTGTCCGGCCCGTAAATTGGTTGGTCTGCCCTGCCTGACCGAATGGATGACCCGTTCTCTTAAGGCGCTTTTTGCCGGCCGAATTTTTGAATCTTTGTATTTACATCCTTTTGTCCTGCCGCTTGCTTTATTCTGTCTGGTTTCTCTTACTCTTTTGACAGCGGAGGTTCTAACCGGCAAAGATAAATACAGTGCCTGGTTTAAACAGCACTGTAAAACTATTTTAATCTCTTTTTTTACCATGCTTTTCATCTATTATTTATTTACTATCTGGTTGGAATGGAACACCGGCATACTGACGGTTTTTTTCCGCGAATCACTCCTGAACGATCTGCTTGGCCTTTTATAAACCAGGCCGGTTTTTTTCTTCTTCAGTTGTAATTTTGAATTCGCCCTTTGGCTTTATAGCACACTTTCCCTTATTGCCGGACAAATTTTATTTTGCCACGAGAGTGAGTCAGAGAGATATAGTGTCTTCAACCAAGAATCGCTCAATTTAGGTAACAGTTTTCTCCAATTCCAGTCCGGGTTATTTTGATTAATTCCGGCACAGCAGGTATTATCGTATGGATGATGCTTCCTTAGTTTAATCCAATATATTTAAGGTGACAGGTAGGTAATTATGGTAACTGACAATAACGATCAAGAGAACCTGCGTCCGGCGGTTCCTTCGCTTGGTTTTTTTGGCACTTATTTTTTCTTTTTCATGGGGATAGGCGTTTTATTGCCTTATCTATATGTTTTTTTGCGGGATTACCGGGGGATTTCTGCTGCCGTTGTTGGTAGTATTATGCTGTTGGCGCCGATAGTCGTACTAATCACCCAGCCCCTGTGGGGGATGTTGGGAGATCTGACCGGAAAACCTGTTTTTATTATTCAGCTTACTTCACTTCTGGCGGGTGTTTCAGTTTTACTGATGCGAATTACTCCCGCCGGTTCCTGGGGCTGGTATTTCCTGCTTGTTCCTCTTTTCTTTTCCCTGCAGACCGCAGTTGATCCTTTGATTAATGCCGCTGCCGTCCATGTTGAATATCATAGCGATGACCAGGGTAAATTCGGGCAGAAAAGACTCTGGGGCTCGGTCGGGTTTGTGGTTGGCAACCTGGTCAGTGCGCTTGCTTCCAGTTGGATGGGGCTGGAAATTATATTTTTAATTTATCCGCTGGTAATGATAGCACTTTCACTCCAGGTGCTGATGCTGAAGGGGGTTAAGATGGCTCCTGTATCGGCCCTGGAGCTGTTGACCGGTTTGAAAAGAGCTTTGAAATCACCACGCTATCGCTGGATGCTGCTCTTTTTTGTCGCCTGGGGGATTCCTTTTGGTGGCAACTCGGTTGCTTTTGGCTGGTTGTGGAGTGATCTTGGCGGTGAGGTTTGGAAACTTGGTTATCTCTGGATGCTGGCGGCCGTTTTTGAGATACCCCTTTACATGCTCACCGTGCGTTTTCGGCGTTATATTTCCCTGCGTGTTTTATTGATCATCTCCGGGATTGTCCCCGTCCTGCGCTGGTTTTTTTATATAATTATTCCTGCCTCCTGGATGCTTTATTACGTTCAGCCGCTACATTCGCTGATGTTTGTCTGTTTTTCCGTTGGTTCTATCTATATGGTGGACAAACTTTCCGATCCTGTAATTCGCAGCACCGGCCAGGGATTGCTGGCCGCCTGTGTTTATGGTTTTGGTGCGGCGCTCGGAAATTTTCTTGCCGGTAATATTTATCATTATTTTGGCCCGGACGTCTTTTATTTTTTACTTATTATAATTAATATAGTTGGCGTGGGGGTTGTTCTGTTCAAATTCAAACCCCTTGGTGAAAGAGCGGCGCATTAATTATATGGCGGTTGTACACCTCAAAAAAGAACCCGTCTGTTTTTTTGGGGATTATGCAAAAAAATTATTAAGGTCTAATAATTTGCTGTTAGAAGTTATTGGCTCTTGATTCCGATTTCTCCCAGAAATTTCCCGACCCAAAAAACTTAGTTTATCTATCGTAAACTGAAAATAATGAAAAGTGTTATCAGATATATAACAGAAAGCAGTATCATTTCTATGGAAAAATATTTTTTAGCGGGCTTATTGCGTCGGATATGAATTGCATAGCTGGCCAGAGAAACCATCAGCAAGCCGGCGAAAACACTTATTAACTGTGAGTGATGAACGGCCGCGAAAATGTTTTCTTTCCAGGAAACAACGTCCATTACCGGTATTATTGCCAGGTTAAAAAGGCAGCTCCCGAAGATATTTCCCAGCGCAAGATTCACCGAATCCATCTGTTTTAATGCCGCCCAACTGACCACAATTTCCGGTAGACTGGTTACAAAAGCAAAAAATAGGGTCCCGAAAAATGTGTCCCCGAGTCCGGTCGAGACCGCCAGTGTCTTACCGACCCTTGCAAGCCCGGAAGCGGCAACGATCACAATCAGGGCAAAAAGTATAAAAAGAAATATTGTTTTTCCCGATCTGTTTTCTTCATAAAGAGGCTCCGGTGTTTCCTCGTGTGTGGGAAGTTTTTTTTCCGAAAAAATAAAGTAAAGTCCGGCCAGGTAAAAAACTAATATGGCAAAACTGAACGGACTGAGAAAATATCTTGTTTTGAGCCAGGCGGGGAACTGCGGCAGATTGAGCAGTAGGGCCAGTCCCACCAGCCCGTATAGAAAACTTATTAGAGTGGCAGTGGTGTTATGCTGATTGTTAGCCCGGGAGAGAAATGTTTGCCGGTAGAGCAGGGCGAGCATGGGGATAATTGCTATATTAAAAAGATTGCTGCCCAGCGCGTTGCCAAACGCAAGATCGGGCGCGTTGACCCAGAGGATGGAAGAAATACTGGTTCCCAGTTCCGGTAGACTGGTAATTGTGGACAGTAAAATCAGGCCGATAAACGATCGCTGGACGCCCCATTTTTCACCAAGAACATCGGCATAAAGAGTCAGGCGACTGCCGGCAAAATAAATAACAACCGCCAGCACTGCAAATAAAAACCACAGGGGACTCATTTTTCTACCTCCAATTAATTATCAATGGTCCATATAGGGTCTTATTATTTAGCAAAAAATTCAATACTGTTAACAGTTAATTCAAAACTACCCAGTATTCATTTCGCCCCCAGATTCTGTAAGAAGTTCAAAGTTCAGGGCTCAAGATTCAGTCATTCCGGCCCCTGACGCACACGGATGTGCTAATATTGCGAATACAAGGATGTGTAAGAACAGTGCGAGCCGGAATCCAGACCCTGCGCACCCGCCTGTCATTCCGGCCCCCGAGCCGGAATCCAGACCCTGCGCACCCGCCTGTCATTCCGGCCCTCGAGCCGGAATCCATGTTGACTTTACGGTTTTGATTATTAATTCCAACTATAAACTCCAAACGATGAACCATGAACCGTGTTTTTCTCTCCGCGCATCTTCGTCTCTTCGATAATCCCCTCCGTGCCCTCTGTGTTAAACCCGCTTTTGATGTTGAAGTAAATCGCAATCAGATGCTATCAGATTTTATCCGTGAGCTACCCGCCGTTGATTTAGATTCAACCCTTTTAAAACGTTTTGATTTCCTCTGTGTCCCACTGTGTCCTCTGTGGTGAAATGTTTTGACTTTGAATTTGTCTTTCTCTGCGACTTTGCGCGCTTCCCTGTGGATGGGGTGTTGCCGGGAAGTCCACGGAGGGGCGATAGCAGTGCTCTGCGTTAAATGGCGTTTGACTTGTGGTTTTGATTTTAACTACAAACTATAAACGATTAACAACAAACTCTGCTTTAATGTTAAAATAGTGACTGATAACCGTAACTTTTTCCGGCAAAATTAATATGGAGTTGTTATTTGTGAAATGGATTTTTAAAATTTTTATTTCTTTGACCTTCACCTTTTTGTTTTTGACTGCTGTTCTTTTCCTTCTTGTGGTTGATTTTACGCCTCCGGGATTTGAGGAAACCACCCTTAGTG
>CAYTSZ010000016.1:0-8180 GCA_964440635.1 uncultured bacterium | reverse complement strand
CCTTAGTGCACAGGAGGAGCAAGAACATTATTATACGCTGCGAAAGCTCTTTCAGGGCCGCAGCGGGGATGAACTCGGTGTCGCATTCAGTCCCCGGGAAGTCTCTTTTTTCTGTGAGAGATATTTTATTGGCAAACGTGTTCGAGGATTTAAATTGACTGATCTCAAGGTAGAGACTGTTGGTGACCGGGCTCGTGTAAAAGCGGCATTCAAAAGCCCCGTCGGTTTATATACCCGCCTTATAGTAACCGGCAGGCTTCGATTCAATGGCGAGGATTGGAAACTACGGGTAAACAAAGCGCGGCTGGGGATGCTGCCGGTGGGCTGGCTGGTTCCCGACGAAATCAACCCCACCTGGCCGTCTGAAGTTCCGGGGCGAGAACTTTATCTTCGCTCGGCCTCCCTGGACGGCAGCGGGTTGAGAATGAAAATATACTGGGGAGAAAACAGTCAGTTTTCACTGCTGGAGTTATTTTAACTGTAAGGTGTAGAATTTGCTTTCAATCCGATCCATTATGCTGCTGATTTATAATTTGAATTTAATCAGCGTTATAAATATTTAGTCATTTCTCAAGCTCTCTGGTTCTCTGGCTCTAATGCTCTTTATTACCCATCTGCGAGCTAATTGCTTTTGATTTAACCCTCTTCAATGCTTTTAGTTTTCCTCTGTGTCCTTTGTATTAAACCTGCTTTTGATGTTGAAGTAAATCCCAATCAGATGCTATCAGATGTAATCCGTGAGCTACCCGCCGTTGACTTAGATTTTCCCCTATTAAAATGTTTTGAATTCCTCTGTGTCCCTCTGTGACCTCTGTGGTAAAAATTTTTTGATGTTGATTTCTCTCTTGAGTCCACTCCAAAAAGCCCTCTCCCCTGGTGGGAGAGGGTTGGGTGAGGGGGAAGATGGCTTTGAATCACCAATACACCCCCCTTTGTGTTTCCCCCCGTCAAGGTGGGAAAGTTTTTGGAGTGGACTCTCTCTTCATTTATATATTTTCTCCGTGTTACAGATACTCTGACCTTGTTGTTAATTCCGTAATCAGGCGAATTACACGGTATTATTGTGAGAGGTTACAACATCTTCTACAGTCGCAGAAAATCCGCACCCTTGCTGCCGACTGTTTTTGTTTTTAGAAGCGGGGAAAATCCGGGATTGTTTTCTATGAATTCTACGATCACCGGATGATTTGCGATTATTTTCAGATCTTGATTCCGGCAATAACGAAATATGCTCCGGATCAGTTGCTCCGGGACAGAACCATCCGCGTAATCACTGGGAATAAATACACGGTCGATCGAAAGGGCTCCCTGTTTGCGCGAGTAGGAGATTACAGCGTGTGTATCTCCGGTTCGACAGCTAAAATTATTTTCAGAATGATTGTGTTTGACATTCAGACCCATTTATTTAAACCCTTTTCTCTTTAAGATGAATCAATTGTAACAGCAACAGCCAATAATTCAATCACCAGATAAAATTTTTGAACGCTCCGAGGACAGGAATCCATCGCTTGTTTGGCTTGTGTTTTCGATTCATGTTTTAAAAGTAAGATTTTGATTTCAACTATAAACTTTGAACTTGTTTACTCCCCCGAGCAGGAATTCAGGTGTTTTATTCTTTAAGATTTTTCAATTTTTTGCGGTTGCTCTTGCTTTATGGATCTGTCACGAAGCCCATGGAAAAGGATCGGTAAATTCGTTCCTGTTTGTCCAGTCCGATGATCATCAGTTGATTCCATGTGTTCAAGCTCTCCGCGGGAATTGAAAACTGCCAGATGTTAGTTTCTTCGGTGGGTTTAAAATGATCAGTTAGTTTTTCGCCATTGAGAAAAATATGCAGGTAGTTTGTATCTATTTTATTCAAACGTGCGAAATCAAAAGTGATCTTATCTATCTTCTTAGAAAGATGCGAACCATCTTTGATCGAGGGTTCAACTCTCAGCAGTTTCCGATGTAAAATACTCTTGAATCGTTTCATGTCGGTGTGACGATCAATCATGTAACGCCGAAACGGCTGCGAACTGTTCTGGGTATTGACCACTCCGGGAAGAGTTGAAAATATCAATCGGGGGCTGGAATCAATCGCATCTAATTTTTTCATAATTTCCCGGTCATAAATTCCATAAGCGAGAGCAAGGGTTAGTGGAGGTTTCCCCGTGTTTTTTTTGATCTTCTGGTGAGCTCCAACTATTTCCCGCCGCAGCGCTTTTGTATCTCCACCGGTTCGCAAAATGGAATTATGGCTGTAGGTATGATTCCCAAAGTGAATCAAAGGATTTTCAGCCATCTTCGCAACTGTGTCCCAGTTAATATATGCACTGTAGTTTTCGTCCTGGGCTCGCGGGTAAATATTTATTACGGCCGGTATGCCGTGCTCCTTGAGAAATGGATAGGCGTTGTAAAAGACTGAGTTATAACCATCGTCAATCATAATCATAACTGACTTTCCGGGAAACGGTCGGGAAGAATTAATGTGATGATAAACCTGTTCAATCGTAAGAAACCGGAAATTGTTATCCATCAAATATTGCATCTGTTTTTTAAACTCTGGCATTGGGGTGGAAATCCAGGAACCGGTATCAAATCGATGATAAGTAAGAACTCGTAGAGGCCCGGTTTCCATCGCCCCGGCAGGAGAGGCAGCCAGCGCAATGACTAAAACTAACAGCAGCGTTAAAGTGCCAGCTATGGTTTTGTCTTTATAATCCACCAGACTATTGCCTCCTTTACCGGGATTGATTAATTCTATCACACCGAAGAGTGCCCGCAACAAACAGAACCGGCCAAAGAAATTCCCCGCCGGACAAGCGGGACAATGACAAACTGTTTTAACTCTCTTTGGGTAATACCCTTTACCTTGGTCTTTTCGCTTAAAAGCGGTAAACTTTATGCGTCAGTCTTTGAACCAAATTTTGAACAAAGGTGGAAATAGAGATGGAACAATTAAAAACGGAAAATGATAAATATCGAACATTTTCGGCTTCCCAGGTGAATAAATTCTATAGCTGCCCCCGGATGTGGGCTTACGAATATATCGAAGGGATGAAACCCCGGCCCAGCTATCCGATGTCCAAGGGAACTTTCATTCATACCGTGGTTGAAAACTTCAACGAAGAACTTGGTGATTACCCGGGTATGAACGGTCCGGCTCTGCGTCAGCATTTAATTGACGGGATTAATGCTCAGGCCCGGGCGGCCTGGAAAGAGGGCCTCCCCGGTGAATTTGAATCGGAGATGCGCCGGGATATTGAAACTATTAGAAATCAGCTTTTCAATTATGTCGATACTTTTATAAAACGTTTTCAGGCAATTAAAAGACGGACAGGTCTCAGCGCTGAGGAGGCCTGGACAAGATCGGCCCCCTCTGCGAACGAACTTTCTGTTCTGGTCACAGACGAAAACGGGGAGTGGATGTTCCGCGGTGATATAGACAGTGTATTTGAAAAACATCCCCTCTGGTTTGACCGGACTGCAATAATAGATTACAAGACCGGTAAAAGTCCTTTTAACGCCGAAACGCCCCTGAGCGTTGATTATGGTCGCCAGCTTGATATTTATGCCTGGCTCTATTACCAGGCTTTTGGACATATCCCCGAGGTCGCCGGGATACATTTCCTGGCCGAAGCCCCCAACAGCCCAACAGCTTTTGTTTATAAAGAAATAGATCCGGGCACCGTCGAAGCCGTGCACCTGATGCTCACCAGAGTTCGTTCGCTTGCGGTTTCCGAGCAGTTGGATAATTACCCCCGCAATGAACAGTTTAAATGGTGTTCGTTTGAGAAAAAAAACGGAACAATGCTTCGCTGCGATCACTGGGATTATTGCCTCGGCGGCAAAGATATGCCCCCACCACCTGAATTCGACAGAAATTACCCCGACCGCACCCCGATTGAAGTAGAACTCAGAGATCCCCTGGAAGAGAAGCTAATATTGAGTGAACACGCCGGCCCGGTTTTAAGCGGCAGCCCCCTTCCGGACGAGGATCAGGCTTAGAACCTCCCGCGGTCATTCCGGCTTCCGAGCCGGAATCCAGAGGGTTTGAGGATTGGTTCTGCGTTAGTCTACCGGACTAAAACAAACAGAAACCAAAAAAAAGCATTGGCTCGCAGATAAACGCAGGTGAACGCAGATAAAAACATAAAATTGGGATAGGGAAAAAGATTAGATGGGTTGTGAAACAATCGGCGAATATCTGCGTTAAAACCAGTTGAAAGTTGTAGGTTACATGTTACAAGTTATATAGCTTTGCTTTTGATGTTATCCTATTAAAGTGTTTTGAAGTTCCTCTGCGCCTTTGCGTCTTTGCGTTCAAACCGCTTTTGACTCTGCAGTTTCGACTCTTCGCAAGCTCGGCTCTCCGACGCTTCCCCCGCCGCCCTTCTGCGTTAAAATAGACTTTGATTTTAACTATAACTATGAACTGTGCTTTATAAACTATGAACTGTTAAAATTTATCCGGTCTCCCTTAACTGTTGCCAGATCAAAGCGGGCGTGATAAATTCAAAACACTATGAATATTTCAGCCTATAAGATTATTCCCGAGCCGGAGGTCGAAAAGACCCGCCTTGAATATCGTTTCAACCGCGAGGAACTGGAAAAAATGCGGTCATATTTCTCCGAAGTGGAAAGCACTGAGATATATCCCTCTTTTAATCCCGATTATCGGTATACGGTAAACTTTTACAGCACCGAGAGTTATTTCATTAAAAAACTGAACAGTTATTGCCGGCGAAAATTAACCCCGGGGATCTTTTTCTTTCGACCCGGCGGGCTGATCTGGCGAATGGCTTTATATCTTCTTATATTTTTCTTCCTGCTTTATTTCATATTCAATTTCCTGGAGCCAATGCTGTCCTGGCTGCTGACTGCTGTGGATCTGGTTACTTCCCACTATTATCCACTTGCAGCGGGATTTTTGGGTTTTCTGAGTATTTTCAAAAAAAATGATGAGCAGCTTCGAAAAGCAAAAATATTGAGCCGCACCAGACCGTTTGAAAATTGCACCGCCCGGGAACTTAAAACCGTTTCAGACGTCTGTCGGTTTCAGGAAATGGAGACCGGAGATCTACTGGTTAAAAAAGGTGACGAGGGGCGGGGATTGTATGTCCTGGAAACAGGTCAGGTTAGCGTGATGTTTAAAGAGGAAGGGGAGGTTGTCACAAAAATAGGTGCCGGCGATTTTTTTGGTGAGATGGCCCTGCTTGATGAGAAACCCCGGGCGGCCACTGTCAGTTGCGATGCCCCCGGCCGGCTTCTTTTCCTATCCCGCAGAGATTTTTTCAAGCTGTTGCGGGAAAACTCGAAACTTGCCGCGAAAATACTTTTTGCCCTCTCCCATACTCTCAGCAACCGGCTCCGGGAAACAAATCTCAGCCTGGAAGATGAGTTAGCAGAAGAGTAAACGGGGCAGGGATTTTCCCGGGACTGAACTTCAAACTACCATCCTGTAGCGGACCATTCACGCTTTATTCTTTTATGGATTCCTTTTTCTCTTTTTTAGGGGAAAGCATTGATAGGTTGGGCTGGGCGTTTAATTCCAGACTGGCTTGCTGTGGGGCCAGCAAAGCCCGCATTCCCACCATTGCGGCGTTATCAGTGCAGTTTTTTAAGCTGGGAAAATAAACCTTGATTCCTTCTTTTTTGGCCTGGCATTTAAAATCATCCCGCAGGACAGAGTTTGCGGCCACCCCGCCCCCGACACAGATTGTTTTCACATTGAATTCCAGTGCGGCTTTGATCGCTTTGTAAATAAGACAGTCGTTGACCGCCCGCTGGAAACATGCCGCCACATCGCGAGCTTCAGCATCGGGATTTTCTCTGCAGTAATAATAGACCGCTGTTTTTAAACCGCTGAAGCTGAAATCATAATCTTCTATCCGCCAGCCCCAGCGTTTTGTACCGGTCAGGGTCGGCCTGGGAAAATCTATTTTATCGGGATCGCCCTCTTCGGCTATCTTCTGGATTGCCGGCCCGCCGGGATATTCCAACCCCAGCATTTTGGCCACCTTGTCATAAGCCTCACCGGCTGCATCGTCCCGGGTGTGACCCAGGATTTCATAATCATTTTCTGATTTTACATGCAGTATTATTGAGTGTCCCCCGGAAGCAACCAGGGAAATGTAAGGGTAGTCAGGCTTGTGTTCTAAAAAAACCGAATACGCATGTGCTTCGATGTGATTGACCGCTAGCAGGGGAAGATTGAATCTTGCGGCGATTGATTTGGCCGCGGCAATCCCGGTTAGAAGTGAACCGGTCAATCCTGGTCCGTAAGTTACGGCCACCCGGCTGATATCCTCGATAGCCACCCCGGCTTCTTCAAGTGATTTTTTTAATATAAAGTTAATAACCTCGCAGTGGCGCCTGCTGGCCAGCTCGGGAACAACCCCCTGAAATTCAGCATGAATATCGTGCTGGCTTGAGACAACCGAACTGATCAGTTGCTTCTTTTCGTCAAAAATAGCCGCACAGGTGTCATCACAGGAGGTTTCAATTGCCAGTAGCATGATTATTTATTCTCCGGTAAGATTAAAATTCAGTACAGTTTCCACTGAGAAAAAGCCAGCACAATAGAGCCAAAAGAGATCAGCCCGACCAGCAGAGGAAAAGCAACAGTGATTAACAGTTCAAATAATTTTTCTTCAAAATCAAGGTTCTCCTCGTCCATCAGGGGAGTTTCATTCTCATCAGACATCGAATCTAACCTCGCTTATTTCTCAGGATGTTTAAATTATAACCTATCAAATACATATAGAAAAACTAAAACCGGGGATAAGACACAGTTTATAGTTCATCGTTTATAGTTTGTAGTTAAAATCAAAACTTCAAGCCAAAAGCATCTTCCCCTCCTCCCATCTTCCCCTCTTCACTCAGTAACGCCTCTTCGCTGTCTTCTATTTCCTGCCTGTGGTTTATCTGGCAGAGTATGCTAAAATATACCATTCAAATTAATTGAAAATAATAACAGGGGTGATTGTGATGGGAACTATAGATCCAGATCGCGAATATCATATCGGACTTAAAAAAGGTGACGTTGGAGATTATATTTTACTGCCCGGAGATCCGGCGCGGGCCGAAAAAATCGCCGGTTATTTTGATGAGGCCGAGGAAGTGAACTGGGTCAGGGAATACCGCACTTTTACCGGGACCTACAACGGAATTCCGGTGAGCGTTATGTCCACCGGTATTGGCTGTCCGAGCATGGCCATCGCTGTTGAGGAGCTGGTTAAAGTCGGAGCTCCCACGATGCTCAGAGTGGGGACCGCAGGTTCCATGCAGCGGAAGGTAGGACTTGGTTCGATCACCATCAGCACCGGCGCTGTTAGAGTTGACGGGACCACAAAAGAGTATGTTCCCGTCGAATATCCGGCCGTGCCTGATTTCGAAGTCACTGCCGCTCTGCGCAGTGCGGCGGAGGAGCTCGATCTCGATTATCACACCGGTATAGTCCACTGCAAAGACGCTTTCTACACCGAGGGCAACGATGATTTGCCGCTGGCCGTTCAGCAGAGGGAACTGTGGGATACCTGGTATAAAGCCAATGTTCTTTCCACAAGTATGGAATCTTCAGCTCTGTTCGTCCTGAGCAGCATAAAAGATGTCCCCTGCGGAGAGGTTCTGGCTAACATCGGTCTTACTTACGCCGATGAGCCTATAGTGGCCAAAGAAGGAGTAGACGAAGCAATCCGCTGCGCCCTGAAAGCAATAGAATCCCTGGAAAAGAAAACCCCCGGTTCATAGTTCATCGTTCAGAGTTTGCAGTTAAAACCAAAACCACAAGTCAAAGGCAAATTTAACGCAGAGACGCAAAGACGCAGAGGAAATCGAAAAATAAAAAGCCGTTGGTTTTGAAATTGCCTTCCTTTGCGACTTCGCGCGCTTTCCTATGGATGGGGTGATCCTGGGAAGCCCACGAAGGGGCGATAGCAGTGCTCTGCGTCCCCCAGAGAAGTTTTTTGCTTTTGATGTTACCCCCCAAAAATGTTTTGAAGTTGCCTTTCTCTGCGTCTCTGCGTTGAAAAGTAATTGACTTGGCCGTTAATTTTCGCCTCGTCGATGTTTTCCCTCTGCGTTAAGCCGGTGTTGAATTTTCCGACTGGTTAATTTTTAAGCACCCGGGTAATTAAGTATCACCTAAATTGAGCGATTCTTGATATTTACATTTAATTTTACCTTCCAGTTTCGCT
>CAYTSZ010000015.1:0-17364 GCA_964440635.1 uncultured bacterium | reverse complement strand
GACAGCCGGGTTCCAATTATTCTGATTTAAAAGAAGCAGTGATCAGCTATGCAAGCAGCGCTGCGCGAAGGTTAAGAGAACAGAATCTTTTTGCCGGTTCAATCGAAGTTTTTGTTCGGAGCAAACGCTATCGAACCGGCCGGAGATACGCCAATTACTGTGAAATAAAGTTCTCCAATCCGGTTCGATCAGACCATCAAATAGCCAGGAAGGCCACCTGCTGTCTTGAGAATATTTACAGGGAAAACATCTGTTACCGGAAATGCGGTGTCATTCTCAAAAACCTCGTCGAGGATAAAAACGTCCAGATGAATCTCCTCGAAAAAAACAATGATCGTGGCGAAAAAATTGCCGGACTGGTAGACAAAATAAATACAAGTATCGGAAAAGGAACTTTAAAACTTCTGGGCGAAGGTTTCAAACAAAACTGGGCAATGAAACGCCGCCATCTTTCCAACCACTACACCACCCGCTGGGAACAACTCCCGGTAGCAAAAAGCAGCTGAATCCTTCCCCGGAAAGGAAATAATATTAAACCGGTTGGGGAGTTTCTTACAAGTTTCAATTCGCAAACTTATATGGACTCAACTGTGCCGTACCCCCTTGAAGATTCCTTGTTGATCCGCTTTGGGAGGTCTATAATCGAATTACTATGAAATGATCGAAAAGGTATTTTCTGTGTAGTTCTCATTTTTCTAAAGAATGAGATATTGATAAAGACACTTAATTGCGGCGGGAGTCTTAAAATAATGGAAAAGTTGAGAACAGTTTCCAGACTTTTAATTGTAATGTTAACTTTTATCATTATTCCCTCCGTGCAAGTTATGGCGGTAGACCTGAGCTTTTCTCCTCCGCAAAATTCCACTTTTGAAATACAGATAAAGACAGAACAAACTATAGTTCAGGATTTAATAAGAAAAAATAAAACGCTTAACGACACCTCTATATATGATTTCCGTTACCACTTACAAAATAAAAACAATAACGGGGATTATCCCGTAATAATTACTCTTAATCGAATCCGCAAAAAAATGCGCAGCGGGAGAAGAAGGCAAGAAATAGATTCGGCTCGGGGTCCTTCCCAGGTTCCCAGCCCAACGGGAGCCCTTTTCACCAGCCTGAACGGAGAAACTTTCACAGCTGTCATATCCCCAGCGGGAAATATCAAATTCATTCAGGGTATAAATGAAATCATTTCCGGAGCAGTTGGAGCAGTTAAACAGTTTTACAAGGAAGAAAAGGGAAAAATGATCACGAAAATGGGAAAAAATAATCCGGATATGGACAAGAAAAAAATTCATAAAATGGCGGAGAGTACATATCAGCATATGTTAAAAGCCACTGACAAAATGAAACAAAATATCCAAACAATGGTCGGTAAAAAGACCTGGGAACAGATGCTGCAGCAATTACACATGATTCATTCGGGTCAATCAAAAGAAGTGGAAGAAAAATGGAAAAAGACTACCACTCTGACCAACCCGGTGCCCCTGCTTGTTGAAAATACCTATATTTTAAAAAATGTCGGGCCGAAATTTATAATTGTTAGTGGTAGCGGAACAATAAAACCAGACCTTGACGCCCCTCCACTTCCGGTGAATTACAGTTCCCTAACCATGAGATATCTAGTGAAAGGCGACCAGAAATCAACCATCCGGTTTAATAAAGAAACAAACTTTATATCTACAGCAAAGATAACTCAGGACCTTCACGGTAATATTAAGTGGGAGAACGGTAGGGACAGAGGAACAGTGGATATCGAATCCACTACTACTATCAAGACTACAAGAATTAAATAAACAAATCGTTTCAATCCGGGACGTGGTTGAGATTTGAGATTCTTTCAACCGTAGATTTTTGATTTGCAAAAGCTGGAAGGAGGTTGAAAGATTTAAAATCTGTCGACAAGTGTTATGCCCGGAAAAATTATTGAGGGGTTGAAAGTAAGATGATTCGCTGTAAATCACTGGAATCTATGTATTTGATAACTGTTTCTCTCGTTTTGTTATGTATCTTTTTTATTCCCTCGAATGCTTTTAGTGAAAATATAGTTGATATAAATATAGCTTCCCGGGAAACTTTACAGGAATTACCGGGGATTGGGCGCCGTTATTCCACGAAAATCATTGAATACCGAAAAAAACACGGCTCTTTTGAAAAATTCTCGCAGCTTACAGAAATTCCCGGAATTGGGCCGCGGATGCTTTCGAAATTCAAGGGAAAAATAAAAATTGGTAAAACTATTTATGGGCAAAATCAAGAAGCCAGGACAAACGCAAAGGCCCCCGGTAAAGAATTAATAAATATAAATACGGCTTCCAGGGGAACTTTACGGGACTTGCCGGGATTAGGTCCTGTGACATCCCAAAACATTGTTGAATATCGGGAAATGCATGGTTACTTTGCTCACATAGATGAAATTAGAAATGTTGTAGGGATCGGCCCCGTTTTAACTCGCAAGATTTCTTCGTTAATAACTACCGAAGAAATTAAAAAAGTTACGGAGCCTGAGCCGAAAAAACTTACTCCCAGGGAAAAATTAAGTCAGACCGAACCGGGGAAATTTTTCTTGGACCGAGTTGAAAAATATCAAAAAGCAGCAGACGAGCTGGTGCTGGATTCAGAAACAATAAGGTTGGAACTTTTGAAGGACTTCAAGCAGGAAGAGGATGATTTTTTTGCATTGTTAAAAAATCACCTCGTCGGCGCCGGTGGATTAGAAAAATTACAGGAAAAAATTGGTGCTGATACATTTGAATTCCACGTTGCCCCCGAGGAGCCTTGGGGGGCTGGGATAGATTTTTATTTCAAAATCAGCCCGCCGTTTGTTATCTATCAGTTCAGCCTGGCCCCCCAGGCAAGAATATCCCCTCATACAAATCTTCGCCCCGCGCAGCTGGTAAAATTTGATGAAAATCAGGCAAAGAGAATTTCATTTCCGGAGAGATGGCATTTGGCTAAAGCAAGAGCACCCTACTACCATTTCCAATTGGAGGCTGGGCACGGATTTTATGCTGCCTCTGGTCCCTGGGGATCGGGTTCCTTTTATAATCACATGTATTATGTTTTGAAAAATGGAAACCTGGAATTTGTTGAGCGTAAAAACTGGATGTCCTCGCCGACACATAGCGTTAATGAAAAACAGAAAACTGTGACCATTGTATCGCTGCGGAAGACCCCGGCGAGTATTCCCTGGTATAAGGATTACAGGGAAAGGTGCCAGATAACGTTTCAGATGAACAGTGGTTTTGAAAAGGTGGGTGAAGTTTGTGAATCGATTAAAGATGACGGTCGGACGGCCTTACACGGTTCTGCGGCCCGTGGTGATACTGAGGAACTGAGGATGTTTATTGATGAGTTTGATGTTAATGTCAAAGATGAAAATGGACAAACTCCGCTGCATCTAGCAAGTATTTGGGGTGCAAAAAAATCGGTTAAATTTTTGCTAAAAAAAGGCGCCGATCCGGGCCTTAAAGATAATCAAGGGAAAACCCCGCTGGACTTAGCAAAAACACTAAACAAACAGGAAGTAATAGATTTATTGGAGAAAAACAAAAGGTAAAATCGATCCCCGAATCGCCAAAGTCTTTCCGCGGGGCAGGATGCAGGGAGAGGGGCAGTAAAAAAATACAAATAATTGATATCAATTGAGCGATTGTCAATCGGGAAAATTAGTAAAGCGGGGTAATCGTATATATGTTTTCGTTCTGGGGCTGGATTGTTCTGGGTATTGTTACCGGAGTTGTTTTTCTCTTCCTGCTCTACCGGTGGCTGATGAAGCTGGCGAGCCGGCGGGTAAAAAAAGTGGAAGAAAGGTTTGGTAAATCAAATATCCTGCTTCTGGATGAACGTGCAAACTGTTTTGGATTGGAATCTGAAGGTTTATCCCAGATCCGGGGTAATGGCGTGTTAGCTCTGACTCCCGGTGAAGTATACTTCTTAATGTGGTTACCAAAGAAAGAGGTTCGGATTCCCGTTTCGGCAATTACGGGAGTTGAGACAACCCGAACTCATCTGGGCAAGAGCAAGGGGAAACTTCTCCTGAAGGTTAAATTCAAGAACAGAATGGGGGAGGATGATTCTGCGGCCTGGCTGGTATCCGACCTTCAGGAATGGAAACAGAAACTTCAAAAGATCACCGACTCCGTCTAAAAAAAGATACCGCTTATAAGAAACTGTTGTTTTTGATGAGGGTCAAATATTACGATTCGCGTTTTTATAACAACACGCCGAATCAGCATGATGGTGGTTTGAACAGAAATGAATTACTTGAGAACAATCAGAAAACGGGTAAACTAAAACAATTAAAAGTATTTTATTTGAAACATTAGAATAAGTTCAAAGGGAGTGATTTTAATGCCTTACATTAAAATTCAGACTAATGGGGAAGTTGGAAGTAAAGAGGAGTTTTTAAAGAAGCTTTCGGCTGAGATGGCAGGAAAATTGTCAAAGCCAGAATCGTATATTATGACGGCGCTCGAGGCAGATCTTAAGATGACTTTTGCAGGGAATACAGAAAAAACTGCTTTTGTCGAGCTTAAAAGTATTGGTCTGACTGAATCTATGACCGAGGAACTTTCCAGATTTATCTGTGATTTTGTGGAAAAAGAACTCGGGATCAAAAAGGATAGAGTGTATATAGATTTTGCTGATTCTCCCGGCGGCATGTGGGGCTGGAACGGCGGAACTTTTTAAAGATAACGATCGTCCACGAAGCAAAACATGTGAACGTATGTGCATATCTTCACACGTTTTTATCAGGTGGCTGAGGAATGATGAAGAAGAAAAAAGCGGTTGAGATAAATCCCGAGACTGGTGAGGAAGAGGAGTTTACGTATGAAATGCCTGAAACGGAGGAAGAAGTGGAGGAAGTTGCGCGCAAGAGAGCAAAAGGGGAGTTATATAACGATCCGGCCGACCTGGCTTTTTCCCGTGACGCGCAAGAGTGAATTTATAGTGTTTGTTTCCCGTCTGCTCGAGGAATTATCGAATTGTAATTTTTGCTTTCAGGTGAGGAATCTGTTATATTTTAATTGATTTGGTCTTGAGTCAATTTTTTTAGATTAAACTAAAGGTTGTATGCAATGAAATTAAACCAGTATCAAGAAAAAAAATTAGAAGAGATTATTACTGTTATCAAGCAAACAACCTCGCCCCTCAAAATAATCCTGTTTGGTTCTGCTGCCACAGAGGAGATGGGTCCTGACAGTGATTTTGATCTACTTGTTGTTATTCCGGATGATATGTCTTGTTCCAAAACGGCCCAGGATATTTACCGTAATAAAAGAGGGACTGGATTTGCCGCTGATATAATTGTAGTCACTGAATCTGATTTGCAAAAATATAAAGATTCCCCTGGATTAATCTATCAGAAAGCTCTCGACGAAGGCGAGCTGCTTTATGCCGCCTGATAAAGCTCCTCCGGATTCTCCGGAAGAATGGCTGCGCAGAGCATTAAGTAATTTGAAATTGGCCTCCTGTAATCAGGAAGACATCTGTCTGGAGGATCTTTGTTTTGAAGCGCAGCAGGCTGTAGAAAAATCCCTGAAAGCTCTTCATCTTAAATATAACATTGAATTCCGTTATGTACATGATTTAGAAGAATTAATTACTTCCCTGGGAAAAAATGGATTACAAATTCCCGACGAAGTTAAGGAAGCTGTAATTTTAACTAATTATGTTGTGGCAATTAGATATCCCGGTGCAGAAGTTGTGACAGAAAACGATTATTATCAGGCTTTGAGATTAGCACAAGCTGTATATGAATGGGCTCAGGACTTAGTTTGAAGGGGGACGGATATGAACTGTAGAGTAGCGTTAATTGCTCACGATAAGAAAAAACCTGATCTTATAAAATTAACTAAAAAATACAGGGAAAAACTATCAAAATGCAGATTGATTGCCACGGGGACAACAGGGAAAGTATTAATAGAAGAAACAGGACTTGAGATTGAGAGAGTTAATTCAGGACCTCTTGGTGGCGATCAGATGATCGGGGCTGAAATCGCCAAAGAATTAATCGACGCAGTAATATTTTTGCGGGATCCATTAACCGCTCAACCGCATGAGCCCGATGTTTCGGCTCTTTTAAGAGTCTGCGATGTCCACGACATACCACTGGCAACCAATATTGCCAGTGCCGAATTAATGATAACTTCAATGCTGCCCGAAGATTAATTATCCTCAACCCTCTGCCAAATATATTTTTTTCAAGGTTTAATTCTCAGAAATTTAATCTCTTCCTGCCCGCTGGAGAGCCTAACAAAATGATTATCGCTAACTTACATTTCGCAATTCTGAGCAGCCATGAAACAGCATTTCAGAAAATTTTGAAGTTTTCTACTGCAAGTCCGCGATAATCGTTCCTAACAAAACGAATTACAATAACAAAAGTAGTTCAGCTTAGGATGAGCTACTTTTGTTCAGGGTCTTTTTTTAGCAATTTTAAAAAAGTTCGTGCGTTAAATTTTAAAGCGCGTTATCCTGATTGTGTAATTAGGGATTAAAAACTTTTTTTCTGGTTCTCGGACCTGTTTTGTTTTTAAGAAATTCTGGAAGTTGGAATAATTTCAATAACTGAAACTAAAGGAATGATGTTATATGGATCGGATAACTGAACTGCCTGTCCCGCAGAAAGAAATAGGGGTTCCGTTGATGAAGGCGCTGGAAAAACGCAGATCAAAGAGAAAATGGCGAAATTCCAGTCTCCCTAAACAAGAACTTTCTAATCTTCTCTGGGCTGCCTGTGGAATTACCAGAGAAGAAACGAAAAGAAGTAAGAGTCGAAGGACGGCTCCTTCCGCGATGAATTCTCAGGAAATAAAAGTATACGTGGCATTGGGAAAAGGCGTTTTTCTCTATGATGAAAAGGAACATAATTTACGACAAATTAATTCGAAAGATATCAGAAAGAACATTGGCACACAAAAGATGATGCAAAACGCTCCGGTTGGACTGATTTATGTTTCTGATTTTTCCCGTCTCAAGAAATATATCGGCAAAGATGAAGAACGTAAATGGGTTGTCTCCGGAACAGATACGGGGTTTATCAGTCAGAATGTTTATCTGTATTGTGCGGCCACCGGGCTAAACACTGTAATTCTGGGGTTGGTTGACAGGGAAAAGCTTCACGAAATCATGGGGTTAAAAAAGTGCGAAAAAGTTATCTATACACAGGTGGCTGGGAAAGCATGAAATTTTTTTAAGCAGGTAGCCACAGAACCTTCCGATGGCGCCGTCATTGCCGTCCAGCACTCAATCGGGGAGTTACTGAACAAGTCACAAAGTTCCCACTGGCTGTTCCCGATTGAGTGCTGCATGACCCGGCAATCCATGGTGAAGTTGATTGACAGATGTGATTCAAAATCAAAATGGATTCCGGGGTCGCACTGTTTTTACACATCCTTGTGTTCGCAGCATTAGCACATCCGTGTGCGTCAAGCCCCGGAATGACGTTGGCGGGTTTTGGAGAACCAGAATAGTCCTTGTTTATAGCGATTAAACCGCTTACAATCGGAATGTTATAAAAACAGTAACAAGGGGAATTAATTTTTAGTTCTAAAAGAAAAAGAGGGTGTTTTATTATGGGTGAGCAGATATCTTCTGAGATGAGAAAGAACCTGGCCGGTGCTTTTTACGGTAGTATGCTGGGACTTCTTCTGGGCGGATACCTCTGGATAATTATTGTGGGTATGGTGCTGAAGACCTGGCTGTGGGTTGTTTTGCCCCTCTGCCTGGGAACGGTGGCTTTCCTGGGGGCCTGGATTGGCTATCGGCGTAACCCCAGAAAAATAACCGGATACGTGGGACTGGTTTTGATCTGGGTGGTCCTGTCGAACATGGTGGCAATAGATGTTCTGTATGACAAAATCCCCTATACCCTGGGAGAAATTACTACCGGTAAAGAAATGATTAATCCGCATCTGTTTCAGTATATTCTACTCGGAGTCTCGGTTATTGGTTTTTTGATGGTTCTGCGGGGTTTTAACGGGATATCGTCGGACGAAAAAGATAAATCTTTTGAAGATGATAATCGAGAAGAAGTTAAATAGTTGTCGGATGACAGGATACAGTTCATAGTGCATAGCCCGTAGTTTATAGTTGGAAGCAAAACCTTAAACCAAAGGCAGTTTAAGAGAGGTCACAGAGGGACACGGAGGAAATCAAAAAAATTTAAGAGGGGAACTTCAACATACAATTAAAAAGTAGGTTTAATACAAAGGACACGGAGGGAAGCTTCTAAGAGGAAAAGATGTGAAACTGCGAAACAGCAAAGTCGAGGGAAGGGGAAGCCAGTTTCGAGTCAACAAACCGTAGGTTTGTTGAGGTTGGACTTGGGTTTATTTTAAAAAATAATATAATGTTTAACCGGGTGGATCCGTAACTGATGGGCAAAATTCTGGGATGGTGATTATGATGGGCGTTGTTGAGATATTGGCTTTAATGTTGATTCTTATTGTTGTGATTAAACTTATTGTTTTGCTGGTCAAACCGGAACTGTTATTTTCGCTGGGGAAAACAATTTATTCCCGGCCTGCGATTGTCCAGTTGATTGCCCTTTCGCTTGCTGTCACCGTTGCGTATTTTTTGACTGTGGCAGGGATAGATTTAATTGAGATTATGGCGGTTTTTGTGCTGGCGTTTTTGTTGCTGGCGATAACTATAGCTCCATTTGAAAAGAGACTTGTTACTGAGGCCAAACAGATGTTTGGTCGCGGGGAGTTCTGGCAGAAAAACTGGCCGGGATTTCTCATCTGGCTCGCACTTGCTTTCTGGGCCGCCTATCAGTTGTTGCAAAAGTTGAGGTAAAAAATTGGAACTTGGTATTGTCGGTCTGCCCAACGTGGGTAAGTCTACTGTTTTTAATGCCCTGACCGAAAATAAAGCCCAGGCTGAAAATTATCCCTTCTGCACCGTGGATCCCAATGTGGGTGTGGTCCCGGTTCCCGACGCCAGACTCGAGGTACTGGAACAGAAAGTGGACTCCGACAAAACCACTCCGGCCAGTGTGCGCTTTGTGGATGTCGCCGGGCTGGTTCAAAACGCTCACCAGGGGGAAGGGCTGGGTAATCAGTTTCTCGGCCAGATAAGAAACGTTGACGCCCTCTGCCATGTGTTGAGAATTTTTGCCGATCCCAATGTTAGCCACGTGGAAGGAGAGGTCGACCCCCGCCGGGATCTTGAAATTATTGAAACCGAGTTTGCGCTCGCCGATCTTGAAATCCTGGAGAACAAAATAGAGAAGCTGGAGAAAAAAGCCCGGGTCGGGGATAAACAAGTGGAGAAGGAACTTGAGTTTTTAAGGGAACTCAAACAGCAGCTTGAAGCGGGCCGGCGTATCAGCAGCGATTCGTTTAGCGCCGAGGAACACGATTTTTTAAAAGGTTCGCCCCTGCTCAGCACAAAGCCGGTCCTCTATGTGCTGAATGTGGATGAATCGATTCTTACCGGAGCTTCGTCCAGTCTGCGATATGAAGAGACTGTCAGTTATATTGAAAACGAGACATATTCCGAATACGTTACCATCTGTGGCGCCCTGGAGGCTGAAATGGCCGGGATGGATTCTGAGGAGAAACTGATGTTTCTTGACGGGATGGGACTTGAGGAAACCGGTTTAAACCGGTTGATAAAAAAGGCCCACCGGCTCCTGGATCTGGTTGTCTTTTTTACTTACAACGAAAACAAGCTCCGGGCCTGGTCAATAAAGCGCGGCAGCACGGCCCCTCGGGCGGCAGGGAAAGTCCACACTGACCTTGAAAAAGGGTTTATAAGGGCGGAAACTATAAATTTTGAACAGTTCAAAAATTACGGTTCCTGGCAGGAAGCCAGGGAAGCCGGCGAGATTAGAAGCGAGGGTAAGGACTATGTTATTCAGGACGGGGATATAATCCTTGTTAAGTTCAACACCTGAGCGTCTTACGTTTTAAAAATAATTACCCGCTTCCGGGTAATTATTACCGTAAGTTTTTAATTTTTATCTCACCAAAAAATGAATCTCTAAAACTGAAAACAAATTTTTGCGGCCTGTTTTTCAGATTCACTCCGGTATAACAGCCGCTCTGAATAAATAGGCGACCTGAAATTTATTCAGGCACTAAATTTGCATAAGTAGTATAACAGGAGAAACAGGGATATCCGGATAATGGTTTCAACAGCGGTTTTATAACCGATAATCCCGGGAGGCCCGTAAATGGATTTCGAACCTCACAGTTGGCTGCGGTGCAGAAACGGGATAGATATTGTGCTGGAGCAGGCGAGTGGCACCGGTCTTATGTCCATGAATTATGTTTCGCCCAGAATAACCACTATCAGCGGTTATCCTCTCGACGAGATTTATGGTCGTCCGCTTTCTGTTTTAATCCCTCCCGCCAGGCGAGTGGAAGTTATAGAGAAAATCAAAAAAATTAATGAGAAACCAGAAACAAAGGTCATTGATTTACCCCTGGGTTGCCATGACGGTGGGGAAGTCTGGACCACATGTGGTCTGTCCGTCGGCCCCGGCGAACGGTTTTGTTTGCATCTGTCACTTCTTACGTTGACACGTCAGAATAAGACCTGGACCCCGGATTTATATCTGAATAAATGTGATAGTCTTACGGGTTTGCCCGGCCGCGAGTTTTTTTTGAATCGCCTCGAGGACACACTGGAAAAGAGCATAATTCGTGCTAAAAGAATGGTTGTTTTACTGCTGTATATTGAACTTGAGTCAGTGAGAAAATTCGCCGGTAGAAAAGCGGAGGCAATATTTTTAGAGAATCTGGCCCGCCGGCTGGTGGGTCTTGTCTCCGCGGAAGATACTGTAACCAGACTCGGTGATTCAAAACTTGGAATAATTATTTCAGATATCGGTTCAAACTGTCTTCCGGGCCAGCTTAAAAATCTGATCGAGCAGGGAAGGATATTCCTTAACATAGATGACCGGCAGCTTGAGCTGGCGGTCGATGTGGATGTAGTCGCCTACCCCAGTTTTAAAGAAGTGACTATCGAATGAGCCGGCCGAATAAATCTCCCGACCCCGCTGATGATCGTTTCAGCCAGTTGTCCGCCAGCGGTCAGTTGAAAGTTAATTATCAGCCGATTGTGGATATTCAAGATTTAAATGTGAGGGAGATAAGAATTTCTCTGGCCACCGGGGTGAAGGAAGGAATCAAGGAGGTGAACTCTGGGTTCCTTAGATTTATTGCGGGAATTATAAAAAAACAAAAGCTTCCGTTGGGGCCTGTTTACTCAATAGCTGCGCTCCGCGGCGGCTGGTTTGATGACCGGAATGCCGGTCTGTTTGATGAGGCCGTGGAAATACCGGAAAGTATGGGTGTGGAGCCGGAGCTGTTAAAACTTGAAATCAATGAAAAAGATCTGTTGTCTTTGCCCGCCCGCAGCCACCGGTTGCTGAAGAAACTGCGCCGGAGCCGTCTTAAACTCTGTCTGGTCTGCAGGGACACAATGCTTACCTCGCTGCGACTTCTTTCCGCTGTTCCTCTTGATTCCATAAAAATATCCTGTCGGCCCCTGCGCGGGGGAGTCAGTGGACTGCGCGAGCGGGAAATACTTAATACCATTATCTCCGCCTGTCATGAATTGAATCTGAAGGTTATTGCTTTTGGTGTTAAGGGCGAGCAGCATCTTGAAGTATTAAAAAATATGGGCTGCCGGCTGGCCTCCGGTGAATATTTTTTAAACCCGGTATCTCTCAAGCGATTGAAAGAAAATTTAAAAGAAGAAAACAAAAAGATTTATCTTCGCCCGGGAGCCTGAGTTAATTTTTTTCTCCGGCTGATCAGCTTTTGGGCGGTGTCTTCAAGTAGATTTCCGTCAATCACCAGATCGTATTTTTTGTCTTCCGGCAGGGAATTCCGGTAGGCGGGGTCGTAGTACTTTTCGAGCAGAGTTTTAATTACCGGTTCAACCCGGTTGTTTTTCAGTTTTTCCTGCAGGTCATCCACGGTTTTGTTTCCCAGTCGACGTCGCAGGTTCTCGGTGCTTTCGATAAGTTTTTCCCGCGCCTGTGGCCAGTTATACTCACTGAGGATGATTTTTACCCTTTTTTGAAGCGGAGTTTTTAACCAGACCGAATATGATTTTTTCATTGCCTTGAAAAAAGTTTCCGGGATTGCTCGCTGACCGACACAGCGGCTTTCTCCTTCCACAAAAATATAACCAGAACTCTGTTGAAGCTGCTGGTAAAGTCTGTTTTCAAATTTTTCCTGTGTCGGCTGTTCGCCCAGTCCAACGGAACCAAAAGCCGATCCGCGGTGGTTGGCGGCTCCCTCCAGATCCACGATTGATTCTCCCTTTTCTTTTAATATGTGCAGCAGTTTTGTTTTTCCGGCCCCGGTGAGGCCGTAAATCGTTATCAGGGGGTTTTCCCAGGAGGCTTCTTCGAAAAAATTGTAAACTTTCTTGCGGTAGGCTTTGTAGCCACCGGCCAGGCGGCGAACCGGAAATCCGATTTCTTTCATCACCGTGGTCAGTGAATTGCTTCGTTGCCCGCCGCGCCAGCAATAGACTATAATTGGTTCATCCCCGTGTATTTCGTAGATTTTATCGAGAATAGCGGGTATGTTTTTGCAGATTAATCCGGCTCCGATAAGCCGTGCTTTGAAGTGGGATTCCCGGTTGTAGATTGTGCCCACCCGGGCCCGTTCCTCGTTATCTAAAACAGGCAGGTTGATCGCCCCGGGGAGATGATCCGCCTGATATTCGCCGGGGCTGCGAACGTCAATAAGCAGCCGGTCTTCTATTTTCTCAAGCTCTTCTATGGTAATCTTCAAGTGAATCAACCGTCCGGAAAGTTTTAAATGGCCGATAATAATTATATCTAACTGATAAGGATTAACATTATATTCTTCCCGGTCGGTTAGCGCGTGGAGAATAAGATGGGCTTAATTGGGGTTTTCATAGCAGAGGATATTTTTTTAAAATACATATAATGGATGCGGGTGTGAGCGACCGCCTCGGTTTCGACCTGTTTATAGCAGGTCGGGGGCGGGGAGGAAAGTCCGGACTCCAGCTAAAGGGTGTCCCGGGAAATCCGGGAGACCGGCAGGAAAACTGTCGGGCCGGCCAGTGCCACAGAGACTATACTACCGCCCGCTCGTTCGAGCAGGCGGCAAAGGTGAAAAGCGTGCGGGTGTGGTATTTCCTTCGGGAAATAACGCTACCGCTCGACCGGATTTCGGCTTTTGCCATGTCCGGCTGGTAAACCCCACCCGGAGCAAGGCTAAATAGGCCCCCGCTCAATCTCAGGATTGAGTGGGGGCGGGTAAGCCGCTCGAGTTCAGCCGCAAGGCTGATCCCAGATAAATGGTCGCCGTTCAAGAACAGAATCCGGCTTACCACCCGCATCCGTTTTTTTATTTTTTCAGTCGGCGTCGCAGTCTTTGTGTTTATCTCGCAGAGACTGATTTTCACTCCGAACAGAACCATTTTTTAGCACATCTTTGTTTTTCGCTAACAGGATTATTTTCCGGTCTATATTAGAAGCCGTATAAAGTAAGCTCCTATATCGGCAAAAAAACCCAAAAACTATAATAAAAACTTGACACAGGTGGAGGTGAAGTGGTATAACTATGGCACGGGGTGGAACAAAGTGGAACGAAGTGGAATTAAGGAGTGAATGATAACCGATGCCTGTTAACAATGAAAGTGCCGGGTTTTTTGGTGAATACGAACACAGTATTGACAGTAAGAACCGGGTAACTTTGCCCTCCGCGATTCGGGAACGAATTGACGACGGGGAAAGGTTAATACTTTCGGCTGGTTTCGATAATTGTTTGACTTTGTTTCCCTATGATAGCTGGGTTGAATTTCTGGACGCGGTTGGTTCATCCGGACCCAGCACCGAAGCAAGAAAATTAAGACGGGCCTTTTCGTCGCGGGCTAGTGAAGTTAGCCCGGACAGCCAGGGACGGCTGGTAATACCGAAGAGGCTAAAGAAGTCGGCAGATATTGAAAAAAGAGTCACTGTGGTTGGGAATTTTGAAACTGTTGAATTGTGGTCTCCTGCTCGGTGGGACGAGTATCAGGAGTCGATAGACCTGGAGGCCGCGGCTGAAAAAGTGTTTGATAATCTCTGAACTGTTTTCGCCGTTTCTGGGAACAGTAATTTCCGGATGGAGGCGAAAACATTGAAGGGCAAGCAGCAGTTTCATGTTCCTGTTTTAGTGGATGAGTTGTTAGAGCAAATTGATCTTTCACAATCGGATAAGGTGATTGATGCCACTTTTGGAACCGGCGGTCATGCGACTGCGGTTCTGGAAAAAATCGGTGACCGGGGACTGCTGATAGGGTTCGAGAGGGACCCGGCAGTTTTCAAATCTATTCCGGACCGGCTCAAAAATGATCCCCGCGTGAAGCTGTTTAATTGTCCATACTGGTTCATGCAACGTGAAATCAAACGACTTGGTCTGGAAGCCGTGGACGCTATATATTTTGACCTCGGGATATGTTCCTATCATCTCGAAGAGTCAAAACGCGGGTTTTCCTTTCAGAACAAAGAGGAGCCTTTTGACTGTCGTTTTAACGCCGAATCGGACACTCTGCCCGCGTGGAAGTTGATTAATGAATCCAGCCCGGCAGCCATTAAAAAGATTTTACAGGAATACGGAGAAGTAAGGCAACCGTCGGCGATAGTTCACGCAATCCAGCGTGCCAAACCGGTTAAAAAGGTTGCCGATATCTACTCTGCTGTGGATGCGGCAGTAATACCGCCCAGGCGCAGGGGAGAGCTGACCCGGGTTTTTCAGGCTTTTCGGATTGCCGTTAACGAGGAACTGACAAGGCTGGAGAGTTCGCTTGATTCTGCTCTGGATCTGTTGACGGATGGTGGGCGGCTGGCCGTGATAAGTTTTCACTCTCTTGAAGACAGGATTGTGAAACATTATTTTCGCGATCAGGCCACAGATTGTATCTGCCCGCCGGATCTTCCGGTCTGTGCATGTGAAAAAGAAGCAAAATGCCGTGTGGTTAATCGATCACCGATAATTCCAGGAAAGGAGGAAGTTGAGGCAAATCCAAGAGCACGCTCGGCAAAACTACGAGCGGCCGAAAAAATCGATCGGACACAGGACACCAGTAAAAAATGAACTATTAAGCAGTTGGCACACCAGTTAAATATACCAGTAATTATACAAGTTGTACTCAAGACGCACTTTAGGAAACAGCAATTAATGTCGAACGTAAATACAGTATACCTGATAGGGTGAAACTCTATTTGAGTTTCCGTATCAGAGACACAGTAAGGGATGAACCAGTCAATGAGACAAGGAAGAAACTCCTATTACCGCAGTCGATCTTCGCGTGCCGGTAGCCGGTTACAGCGTTTTTTGCGCCGCCTGAAGAATAGTCTGCGTACTCGCCATAAATCGATTTCGCCTCGCTCTTTTTTAATAGGTTTCCTGATATTGATTCTTGTAGGCACACTCTGCGGTCAGGTTATCTGGCGTCAGATTCGTCTCTCCAGGGTTCGATATCAGATAAGCCGTCTGGAAAAAGAAAATCTGGATTTAAGAATGCAGGTTCACGGGGAAGAAGTTGCTGTTTCGCGACTCGAAAGACTGGATCGCATTCGTCGAATAGCTATGAATCAACTGGGGATGACCGCCGGCGATACAATACCGGTGCTTGAAGTATCAAGTTCCCAATGGGCCGTATTGCCCCGGGAAGGGGGGCAAAAGCCGTGAGATAATTTTATGGGTTAAGGAGAAAACAAAACTGTGTTGATGAGAGAACTTGTTGATGGGCTGGCTATTGAATCGCTTACCAAAGAAAAAGATATCTCCACAGAAATCAAGGGTATATCTATAGATACCCGCCAGCTCGAGCCAGACGAATTATTTATAGCCCTGGTCGGGCATGACAGTGACGGCCACCGGTATTTAGAAGAAGCCGCCCGGAGCGGGGCCGCAGCACTCCTTGTTGAAAAATCCAAAAAAGACAAACTTCCTTCCGAATTAGATATTCCTGTATTTGCCTGCCGCAACAGCAGGGAATTATTATCTGAACTTTTACAGAAATTTTATGGAGATCCTTCCGAAAGACTGCGCCTGATTGGAATAACGGGAACCAACGGTAAAACCACAACCACCCATCTTTTAGAATCTATTTTCAAGACAGCAGGGGAAACAACCGGTCTGATTGGAACCATTGTTCGGCGATTCGCCGGACGCGCCTGGAAGGCGGACAGAACTACCCCCTCTGTTGTCGAGAATTACCGTTGTCTCAGTGAATGGGCGGACAGGGGTTGCACGGTGGCGATTATGGAAGTCTCTTCACATGGCCTCGAACAGGGCCGTGTGGAGGGACTTTCGTTTGCTGCTGGAGGGTTTACCAATTTATCACGGGACCATTTAGATTATCACAAAAATATGGAACAATATTACAGGGCGAAAAGGAAATTATTTGAACAGAGTGATAAAAAAATTGCCTGCAGCGATGACGATTATGGTCTCAGGCTGGCAGAAGAACTTTCTGCAAAAACAGCAGGCAAAACAGGGGATTACCGTGTTGAAGAGTTAGAGGCGGATTTGACAGGTATATCTTTTAAACTTATTACCCCCTCGTGCAGCAAACTGCCTATTTCTTCGCCGCTTACCGGTCTGTTTAATTACAAAAATATTTCCCTGGCCGCGGCCGTTGCCCTTGAAATGGGAGTTTCTCCTTCTGTTGTTTCTGAGGGAATTTCCTCCTGCGAGGGTGTTCCCGGCCGCTGCGAAAAGGTGCTGGGAGTCCCGGCAGTTTTTGTTGATTATGCCCATACGGCCGAAGCTATGGAAAATCTCATCACCAGTATAAAACCGCTTGTGGCAGGAAAAATTATAGTGGTTTTTGGCGCCGGTGGTGATCGTGATCGCGGGAAAAGACCCGATATGGGTAAAGTGGCCTCTGACCTGGCCGATTATTCAGTTCTAACTTCGGACAATCCGCGGGGAGAAGAACCCCGGCAAATATTTGATGATGTTGCCGAGGGGATGCAGGGAAATGAAAATTATCATATTGAACCCGATCGTGGTCAGGCAATACGCGAGGCCATAACTATGGCTGATGAAAACGATACGGTGTTAATAGTGGGCAAGGGGCACGAAACAGAACAGATTATCGGTGAAAGAGTCATTCCGTTTGATGACGCTTCGGTTGCCAGGGAGGTTGCCAGTACGCTTGGATAGAAAAATAAATTTAAAGACTATTTCGAATTTCAAAAAAGCAAGCTGGCATCCGGCCCCGGTTGATGAAGTGAGTTCTGTCTGTATAGACAGTCGCAAATGCACTCCGGGCAGTTTATTTGTCGCTCTCGGGGGAGAAAAAACCGATGGTCATCGTTTTGTTGGAGATGCTCTAAAAAACGGTGCTGTTGCCGCGATGGTTCGA
>CAYTSZ010000014.1:0-17869 GCA_964440635.1 uncultured bacterium | reverse complement strand
AAACTGAGCGCACTTCCCCACTGCCCGGCACCTGTCTCGGTGGTTAGTTTTTCAATACCGAAAGCTTTATTGTAATAGGCCTGGGCGAGGGCTGAATTTGGTTTATGGGAACCGGCAGGGCTAACCCCTTCATTCTTATAATATATACGGGCGGGTGTATCAAGATATTCCTCAAGCCCACGCGCCCGAACAAGCGGAGTTGGTCTCCATATCCATAATTTTTCAAGTACTGGCTCTGGAATATCTATCCAGCGTCTGGTACTCATTTCCTGTTCTATAAGATTCATAGGGAAAACGGGGGCCAGATCTTCAGGGCCCACCACTTCACCGTCCGGCCCCAGCGGCGGACTTAAGGGCGTGGGCAAATCGGCCTGTATATTATACCAGCGCCGGGGCATCGCCGCTTCACTTAAAAGATTTTTCCTGCTCATCAAAATTCACCTCATCAAAATTAGTCCTTCGTTTATTATTACCTGAGTTGAGCGATTCTTGAACGGAGACACCCGTTGGGTGAGGATGTGTCATGTCTTGTTTTCGGTTTTATACAGCCACGGGCTGGCGCACAGGAGGTGCGCCAATGGCTGTATACCTCGCAGACAGCAGGAAGCTGTCGAGAATGAGAAAACAAGATGTGATACATCCTCAATCTCTCAGAATCGCTCAATTTAGGTATTACTTAATAATATTTATATTCAGCGTAATATTTTCGACGGGAAATCTATCAGCACCTTTTTTTAACTGAGCAACCCTTCAATAATCAGATCAACTGCTTCGTCTTCGCTCAGCCCACGGGACATCAAAGTTTCAAGCTGACGCGAATCAACGCTGCCAATCGCAGCCTCATGGGTTACATGAGCGCGGGGATCCTTAACCTCGACCACCGGCACAGCCCTGGCAACCGCTTCGTCCTGGACTATTTCTTTGCAATCAACATGCCCGCGCGAAAAGGGGGCATGGGCAATAAGTTCATTATTTACTTCCGCTCTGGCCCGATCGCGCACGGCAATATGGGAAGTCAACACTCCCCGGGCTTCTTCCCCGAGCAGCCGGCCGGCTTCATTAATTATTATTTGATCATCATTCCTGCCGCTTACCCGGGCCAGCATCTCAAAAACAGCCTTGCGCCGGGCTTTCATATTATAATCAATATCCATCAGACCCACCCCGCCGCGAATCAATTCAAATTCTGTTTCAAACCTGCCACCCTCGGCAATATCAACTTCGGCCCGGGGAATGACATTCACACCACCGGACGGCCCGTGGATATGGCGTTCAAAATAAGAATATGTGGCGTTTTTACCGACCGATATTTGAGCATCCATTTCATGACGAATATCTATTGCGTTTGGAAAAGTACAGAAAGCCTGGAAACTTGCCGAGGCCTCCGGTTCAATAGAAATATCAAGAATCACATGCTGACGGCCTTCCCGGGGCAACATTCCAAAACAGATGTAAACCGGTTTGCTGAGCCTGGTGCCCGCACGGAGAACAAAATCCGCTTCGACTGCATCTTTCTTTTCCCGGACATCAACCTCCAGGCCATCAACCAGGTTAGCTCCGACCACTTCATTGGCATGAATTTCGATATGGGCTTCGTCTTCTGCGGGAGTTCTGCAAGCGTCACCGAGGGACGAATAGAGATCCTCTACAATATCCTGACTCATTTTTTAACACCTTCCTCAGTTTCAGCCGGATCCCGGCTGGGACAGGGCATACACTTATCCTTGAAATATTCTCCAATTTTAGCGGGGCTGCCTTTGTCCACCATCCGGCCGTGACAGAGCAAAAAAGCATGATCTGCCTGCTCAAGCACAGTCATACTGTGTGTTATTAAAATAATCGTTATACCCTGACTTTTCATGTACTGGATGGCGTCAAAAATATTCTCGAGCGCACCGACATCAATTCCGGAATCAGGCTCATCCAGCAGGACAAGCCTCGGTTCTATCATCAGGATACTGGCCAGTTCAATTCTTTTGCGCTCACCACCGCTCAATGTTTCATCCACAGCTCTATTCATATAAATCTCCGGCTGCAGGCCAACTTGCGCCAGGACCTCTTCGACTTTAGCCCGGGAAGGATTCTCTGTGCCGCAGGAGATAAATTTTTCCACTTCCAATCCTTCAAAACGAGCCGGTTCCTGCCAGGCCATTGTAATTCCCCGACTGGCCCGCTCATTAACGGACATATCGGTAATATCTTCGTCATTGTATTTTATCCGGCCAGCGATATCCCGGTAAGTCTTGAGGCCCATAATCGTTCCGGCAAGAGAAGATTTACCGGCACCGTTGGGACCGATAACCGCATGAATATGACCGGCCCAGAAATCAGCGGTCAGCCCATCAAGTATTTTTGTACCTTCAATTTCCAGTGATACATCTTCCACTTCAAGCAGCGACATTAATCTCAACTCCAACAAAAAATAAAAACATCTACCTAAATTGAGCGATTCTGAGCATGAGGATGTCTCACATCTTGTTTTCTCATTCTCGACAGCTTCCGGCTGTCTGCGAGAATGAGTCAGAGAGATAGGGTGTCTCCGATCAAGAATCGCTCAATTTAGGTATAAAAAACATTATCCAGTATAACGGGATTTTCACTTCACCTGATCAAGAAACCATTCTTGATACTCAGATTCTGGAATTTTTGCAGTAGTTATTATTAACTGCGGACACTCATAGGGATGATAATTATCGAAATATTCTTTTATATCTTCTATCCGGCTGTCGATGGTCTTAATCCGAAGCGAAATCTCCGGTTCATATTCCAGTTTCTGTTTCCAGCGATAGCAGGACTTTATCTCATTTTCGATGCTAACACAGGCGGCCAGTTTTTTCTCCACCAGTTCATGTGCCATTTTTTCCGCCTGACCGGCTTCAGATACCGTCGTATCAATCAAACAAATCGAGATGCACATTATTAATGATAGGCCATCTTATTGTATGGTGGTTCACCGTGAATTAAATAGCCCAGTCTTTTTTTGGCCAGAACCCGGGCCATCGTGTTTTTACTTTCCTTCATACGTAATACGGCGACCAGTTTTTCTTTTGCTTCTTTTTTGCGCCCAAGCTCGTAGTAAACCCAGCCAAGATCATAAAGGGCCCGGGGCGAATCCGGTTCTGCTTCCAATTTATTTTTAAACATTTTCACTATCTCAGGAGCGCGATAAAAAGAGGGGTCCACCTTAAGTGCACGCACGTAATATTCCGAGGAAATAACGTCCAACCCCATTTTTTCATAAACACGACCCAGTTGATAATAAGCCTCGGGGTTTTTAGGATCTAGTCGCAGAGCATCCTGAAGATGCAATTCGGCATATAAATAAGCCGTAGGGGCCGAGGTCAAAGCGCTGAGCCTGCGGTATTGGAGAGTAAACCGGCTCAGGGGAGTTATGATTTCGGCCGCCGCTTCATAGACAGCCGGGGGTATAGTGGGGGAATTGAAATTTGCAGTTTTAACGGCTGAATCGATATCATCCAGGAGATTTTCCAGTTGTTCGCTGTTCTGTTCATAATAATCCCAGGGAATATCCTCATGTTTGTCCATTTCAAGTTTAAGCCTGATTTCTTCAGCTCTTTTTTTACGGCGCCGAGTCCTTCCAACAAACGCATCAAACTCATCCTTCAGGGCCTGGACTTCTTTTTTCCTTGCTTCCAACCCCTGCCTGTACCAATCTGCAAGTGAGGGGGATAGATTTGATTTCCAGTCCTCAGACAGGGATTGCCCGGGCAGGAAATGTTTTTCACGCCGGTAAAATTCTTCTAACTTGTTTTCATGGCGAACGCTAAAACTATCAGCAGCAAGCTCATTAACCAGCCAGCTAACATCATCCTCAGTCTCGACAATCATTTCCTCAAGTTCAACTGTCCGGGGACCAATTTCCGCTGGCATCTTTTCGGCCTCCGCCAGCAAAACAACGGCTTCATTTACCTTCAGGTTGGAATTTTCCCGCATGGAACTGTGAAACCAGTAAAGAAAGATGCCGAGTATACAAAAAATTCCTACAAACAAAAGTAAAACCCGCAGTGGTTTCACCTTTATACACCTTTTATACTCTTCATAAGTTAAACCGGTCTTTTCATTTTTTTTACTCAAAACTTAAACCTCCAGATATAATCAGCAAATAAATGGCTGACAAGCCAATACCGCTCAATATTATTCGATAAATTTTATCATCCACCGCAACAATGTTTATACTTTCTGCCACTGCCGCAGGGGCAGGGGTCATTGCGGCCTACCTGTTTGCCTTTGACCACTGTTTTCTGAGAAGAAGTAGCAGACCCCGACCCGGAGGTACCGCTCCGCACAACTTCTTGCTGAGAATCAGCCGTTTCATCTTTAAGCATATCGGCCAGCCCGCCGACCTGGCGGTGTTTGTATTCGGCAATGCTGGGCATGTCGGGAGCTTTTTCTTCCTCCACCACTTCAGCCTGAAAAAGAAATCGAAGCACATCCTCGCGAATCTTAATCTGAAGCGTTTCAAACATCTGGAAACCCTGCCTTTTATATTCGACGAGAGGGTCTTTCTGGGCCATCCCCTCCAGATGAATTCCTTGTTTCAGACTATCCATGGCATAAAGATGTTCTTTCCAGTGGGTATCTATGACCCGCAGCAGTATCTGTTTTTCCATTTCCCGCATGGTTTCTTCACCCAGACTTTCAAGCCGGCGCTGGCGAAGCCCTTTTAGTTTTTCCAGGAGAAGTTCTTCAATTTCATCACGTCTTTTATTCAACCATTTTTCCGCCTCGGAAGCTGCAGGTCGCCAGCCGATAAGGGCCTCCATATCTTCAAGCAATTCCGACAGCGGCCAGTCTTCAGCAGGCCGGCGGGGCTGGGCATGATATTCCAGCCAGTCGTCAAGCTGTGTCTCAATAAAAAGATTTATCGTATCCACAACATCATCCTGTAAAAGAGCTTTGCGTCTTTCCCTGTAAATTATGGAACGTTGATGCTCCAGGACATCATCGTATTCCAGCAACTGTTTCCTTATTTCAAAATTATGACTTTCCACCTTTGACTGTGCTTTTTTAATCGAACGGCTGATCCAGGTGTGTTCAATTCTCTGTCCTTCTTCCAGACCCAGAGACTGAAGCAGACCGGAGATCCGATCGGAGCCGAACAACCGCATGAGGTCATCTTCAAGGGAAACATAAAACCGGCTTGCGCCCGGGTCTCCCTGCCGGGCGGTGCGACCACGAAGCTGATTGTCTATTCGCCGCGATTCGTGCCTCTCTGTCCCCAGGACGTGTAGACCACAGGTAGGATCATGGGGGCAGTAGGGCAGTTCATCTCCATCATCCGGAGGGACGGGACAATTCTCCTCAATCACATCTTCACCCAGGACAATATCTGTTCCCCGGCCGGCCATGTTAGTGGCAATCGTCACTGTCCCCGATTCCCCGGCGCGGGCTATTATGGCCGCTTCCTTCTCATGGTTTTTAGCATTTAATATATTGTGCTCTATCCCTCTGGATTTAAGTAATTTACCTATCTTTTCACTGGTATCAATATCCACCGTGCCAACCAGGACAGGTTGTCCGTTTTCATGCAAGTATTCAATTTCATCAATAACGGCATCAAATTTTTCTTCCTTCGTTCGATAAATGGCGTCCTCTTTATCCTCGCGAATATCTGGTTCATCAGTAGGAACAACCACCACATCCAGGCCGTATATTTCCTGAAACTCTTCGGCCTCTGTATCGGCGGTGCCGGTCATTCCTGCCAGTTTGTTATACATTCGGAAAAAGTTCTGAATAGTAATTGTGGCCAGAGTCTGGTTTTCCTGGGCGATTTCCACTCCTTCTTTCGCTTCAATTGCCTGGTGCAACCCATCACTGAAACGACGGCCGGGCTGCAGGCGACCGGTAAACTGATCAACGATTATGACCTTGCCGTCCATTACCACATATTCAGCATCTTTCTCAAAAAACTCATGGGCCCGTATGGCTTGATGAATGTGATGAACAAGCCCCATATTAGCCGTGCTGAAGAGGTTATCGATATTCAAATAACCCTCCGCTCTATCGGTTCCAGAATCAGTCAAACTAACAACATTTTTCTTTTCATCAAATTCATAATCTTCCTCGGACTCCAGCCGGCGCACAATTTTGTCAATTTTATTGTAGAGTTTTACCGGTTTGTCGGCCCGGCCGCTAATTATTAAAGGAGTTCTTGCTTCATCAATTAAAACACTATCCACTTCATCGATTATGGCATAATTATGGCCGCGCTGAACTGTATCATCGGGACGAACAGCCATGTTATCCCGCAAATAGTCAAACCCGAACTCATTGTTAGTGCCATAAGTAATATCTTTTTCATATTCGGGGCGGCGCTCGGAAGGAGGCATGCCGTCCTGGATTAACCCGACCGTCATCCCCAGTTTCTGATAGATTTCTCCCATCCAGCGCGAGTCACGCCGGGCAAGATAATCGTTAACAGTGATCAACTGAGCTCCTTCACCACTGAGGGCATTTAGATACATTGGCAGGGTGGCAACAAGCGTTTTACCTTCTCCGGTTTTCATCTCCGCTATCCGTCCCTCGTGCAGCACAATCCCCCCAAGCATCTGAACGTCATAATGACGCAAACCCAGGCGGCGTCGGGCGGCTTCACGGACAACAGAAAAGACTGCCGGCATCAAAAGATACAAACCCTGTTTATCAGTTTTACTTTTCTCAAGAAATAATGTCCAGAGCCGGTCAAATTTTTGAAGAATCTCTTCAGTGTCTTCGCTGCGCCAGCGTTCAATACGTTTTTTATAGGTCGACACAAGTTTTTCTATATTTTTATCACGAAGAGGAGCTTCTATTGCGGTCTGAAAAGCATCGCCTTCATATTTTTCCGAAAGCTGACTTTTGTTTTCCTCCAGCCGGGATCTGAACCGGGCACAACATTCTTCGGGGGATATTTCTTTTAAACGCTCCATGGCCTCGCGAAGTTCATTTTTGTATTTTTCAGTTCTTTCCCCGCGATCCACACCATCAGCCAAAAGTCGTCTGAAATGTTCGGTTCTTACTTCCAACCACTCATCGGAGCGATCATGCACAGTTCTTTCGAAAAGATTGAGAAGTTCAACCATGGGGTGAAGCCGCTTCAAATCACGCTGCTGTTTAGAACCAAAAATAAATCGAAGTATCTTATCCAGAAAAGGTATCCAGTTACGCATAATTCAGTACTTCAAAGCCTCCTTCAGGTATTTGAGCAATTCATCGGAACCTATTAATTCGATGAATGTATCCTCGGCATAGTCAACCGCACTGGGTCTGAAGCCGCGCGGGGAAACAAAAACCCCTTTATCGAACCTTTTTTCAAGAAGTTCAAGTTCAAACTCTTTCAGCGGCCATTCGGCCACAGATTGATTCCAGCGTTTGAATGCAAACAAAACTCTGTTTATCTTAAACATCTCCGAATCATCATGGGCGGAAATATTTACTTCATCGGGACCATAAGCCTCCACACTAACAACCTTGTATCCCATTATTTCAACTATTTTTTCAGCCACCCGGGCAAACTCATCCCTGTTCATATTTAAATAACGCTGAATCAAATCCCCTTCATCCATTCTTCCAATCTCTTGTTCCAGAATTTTCTCCACATCTTTATAATCCGGTTTTTCCTGATAGATACTGCGGTATATTTCTACCGCTTCAGCATGAGCATCAATCATTTCTTTGTATTTGCCCTTCAAATAAAGAAAATTAAGGCGATAGGCGGATGGGATACGCCCCGTCTTCAGCATTTCATCAAGATCATCAATATACTCCCCCGCCTTCTCAGTCGCCCCCTCCTCCATATGTAGCCTTATTAAAGAAAGGGTGGCGCGGGTAAAATGAACTTTATCCCCCTGTTCGCGTACATAACCGTATAGTCCTTTAGCCTCGGTAAAATCTTCTTTCTCTTCCGCCACCCAGGCCGCTTCAAGCGCGGCCGCCAGATCCTCGGGGGCCTCTTCGATATAGTCCCGATAAACTTTCAGAGCACGGGAGAGGGAACCCAGGCCATAATAGCAGCGGGCCTCATAGAGAATAACCTTTATCGGATGATCCTCAAAATCAGCACGAACTTTCTGGAAATCATTCAGGGCTTTCTGATACTGCTCAAGCTGATAATATAGCTGACCCCGTTCAAACCGGGCCTGCATTATATCTGGATTTTCATTTAATATTTTCGACCAGGCATCAATAGCATTTTCCGGCTGATCAGCTTTCTTTGAGGACTCGGCGAGACGAACCAGGGCCTCTTGTTTGCTCACCCTTCGGGGCAGCAGATTGTTTTCAAGGCAATAACGGTATTGACTGGCTGCCTGAGTGTCATTACCGGTCATCTCCATCATCTTACCCAGCAACCAGCGGGCCTGGGCATTAGCCGGATTCAAATCCAACACTTTATTCAGGAGTGTGGCCGCTTCTGTCTTCTCGCCCTCAGCAAGTCTTGACTGCGCCTCAGTCATTAATTCTTTTTCTTCACTGAATATTTGACTGATTACTATGATCAAAGCGACAAGGAGTACAAATCCCAGTATAAAAACAAGCAGCCAGGAAACATCCATCGCTACTACCACCTTATAAATTCCTTTTTAGGCCTCAAAATAAAGCAGATTATCCTACGAAAACAAGCTCTCTATATGAAACCACTACATTTTCCCACAATACATATTTACCAGCATAACATATTTTCGCCGCTAACAATAAAAGAACACCAGTAGGAAGACCATAAAAGCTGACAAGGAGAAGGGGAGACCGGGGGACAAGGGGCAACGGCAAAATCAAATTCAAAAAAATTTAGCTCACTGCTCCCCCACGCCGCATCCTTGCGGCTGAAACCCTGAGGGAATACTCCCTCAGACTCCCTGAAAGTCGGGGTAGGTTTTTCTACTCTGGACACTGGACTCTGGCTTTCAGACTGGGTTAGTACGCCCGGGAGGATTCGAACCCGCCGACTCATCGCATCCTGCTCTTTGAGGGGGCCCGCTGCGCGGGAGCACTTCTTTACAAACCCGGCAGAACAATACTATTTTCCTATGGCCACCGAAGTTTTTATTATAGCCTCCATGGCAAATGGTTCCCCCTCAACGTTCGCTGTCGCTCACTGCTCCCCCACGCCGCATCCTTGCGGCTGAAACCCTGAGGGAATACTCCCTCAGACTCCCTGAAAGTCGGGGTAGGTTTTTCTACTCTGGACACTGGACTCTGGCTTTCAGACTGGGTTAGTACGCCCGGGAGGATTCGAACCCCCGACTTTCGGCTCCGGAAGCCGACGCTCTATCCTGGCTGAGCTACGGGCGCAAAATGTAGGTGTTACTTATATGGTTTGAATGTGCAGTCGTGATTCTTTGTACCTTTGATTACAGGCTCATTGTATTTGCCCGGATTGTATTTTTTATGGTAACTTGAATTTTCATTACGTTGAATTCTTACAGCCTTTACGCCTGCCTTTTGCGCATCCTGAATATCAGAATCACTGTCTCCGTAATAGACGTCCAGGTTTAAACGCTGAATTAATCTGTCTTTACCATCCGGTTCAAAAAAAATATGATCGGGCGGAATATTATAAGCTTTTTCCAAATACTTTCGTAAATAATCACCATTATAACTCTCGCGCGCGGTGATTGCGTAAACTTCTACTCCTCTATCCTGGTAAGCTTTCACTATCTTATAAACTTTGGGTTTTATACAGCTCACTTTAGCATCAGAACTGTTTACAACTTCCCAGAACTTCCTGGAAAAAGGTTCGTAATCACTTTTGAATCCCTCTTGAAAAGAGGGCGTAGAAAACAACAGCGTGTCATCAACATCAAACCCCACGCGCTTGATACCGTCTTTGAGCAATTCGGCGGGAAGAAGATCATTCTCATTCTCTGAACTCGTGCAGGCCGGCATTGAAAACAAAACAGCAATCAAAAATAAACTTATTAACGCAAAACGATTTTGACTAAAAAAACACATGAGGTATTTGCTCCTTTTGAAATATAAAACTACTTTTTTCATCAGAAGGTGCTTTAGAGGCTGTCGCATAAACCCACGTGACCGAGCCGGAGGCTCATTTGTCGAAGATCAAGGCTTTCGCCGCAAGGCGCATACAAAGTATGCGTCGAGGACGTTTAACACCGAGATTCGGCGAATGCGCCTCCGTCCCGAAGGGTTTGAGCGAGATTCATCCATCTGCTTTGTTGCAGAACCGGCTACTTAGCCTGCGGCTAAGGTCGCGAACCTGCGCCGTACATCTGGGTAAATCTCGCTCAAACTCGGCTCGCGTGGATTTATGCGACAGCCTCTTTAGTTGTTCTGAAAAGAAGTCCGTTTTTTTGTATCCTTACCACTGGTATGATTATTAGTAAGAAAACTATACAGAACAAGCGGCCAGCCGTCAAGCTCAGAACAGTTCTGGCATCAGATTTTTACAAAACAGAACCGGAGGAAATAGTAAATTGACAGTAACTATTGGTATTGATGAGGCAGGCCGGGGGCCGGTATTGGGCCCACTTGTGGTTGGTTTAGTCGTGTGGTCCTCGGAATTAGAAAAAGAGGAAATTAAAATACGTGACAGTAAAAAACTCTCACCAAATCTAAGGCTGAAAGCCCGCAATTTTATAGAAAAAAAATGTATGAATATCACTCTGTCGATACCGGCCTGGCTTATATCCAGATCATCTTTACCGCTTCAGATCCTGGAGGCACAGGTTATAGCATCAGCTCTGCATCAACTGCCTGGCGAACTGCCTGTCTACTGCGATGCGCTGGGCGGTGGACAAACAGCCCACAACTGGATAAAACATGCCCATCCAAAGCGCATATTTTATTTCGAACCCGGAGCTGATGATCGCTACCCTGCGGTGTCGGCGGCAAGTATAATGGCCAAAACCTGTCGAGACGAATGTATGGAAAATATAAAACTAACTCAGGGCGAAACAGGATCCGGGTACCCTTCTGATCCAAAAACAAAAGAATGGTTAAAAAACCATAAAGCAACCAATAAACCCTGGCCACCAATAGTAAGAACTTCCTGGAAAACGATCACTCGATTATAAATATTCTCGATATCAGGTAATACCCGACCTGGGTGTGGCCGAAAGGATGAAGTAACGGTACAAAAAAAGCCCCCTTCCAATCCCCATAATATAAATATGAGGGCAGCCGGCCAGACTTTTGTCTGGACCGGCCTGATTGGAATGGAAGGGGAAACTGTTTTAATATTTAATTTTCAATTTACCTATAACTTACTATAGTATCGTAGATTAGCTGAAAAATATCAAGTTTTTTCTTGTTTCCAGGCAACGGGGAACATTGACCGCTGGCTGGCAAAATTATACACTATCCGGTTATGTTAGAAACTAAATTCTCGCACACTGTCATACATAAAAATTTAAAAGCAGACCTTCACCTCCATTCCAGGATGAGTGACGGCTGCCTGGAACCTGCCGAACTGGTCCATAAAGCGGCGGCGGGGGGCTTGCAGTTAATCTCTCTCACGGATCACGATACCGTCAGAGGTGTTCACGAAGCTCGCGAGGCAACCCGGGAAACAAACTGCCGGTTTATAAGTGGAGTCGAGCTTGAAGCTTTCATCGACCAGGATGACAATAGCTACTCCGTCCATATACTCGGCTACGGTATAGATGAGAATGACCAAGTCCTTCTTGATGCCCTGAAAAAAATTCACCACGCTCGAAAAACCAGGGCCAGTAAAATGGTCTCCAAACTCAATAACCTGGGAATAGAGATAACCGAGGAAGAGGTTTCAGCGTTCTCGCGCGGAGACGCAATAGGCAGAGTTCACATCGCACAGGCTTTAAAAGAAAATGGTGTGGTCACCCACATCGACGAAGCATTCCAGAAATTTATCGGCGACAATAAACCTGCTTACGCCGCAAAAACAGTTCACGGACCCGCTAAAATAATCGACCTCATCCACAGCAGCGGGGGGATTGCAGTCTGGGCTCATCCTTATTACTGCCAGAACGATGCTTTATTGGAACCTCTTATCGACGCCGGTATCGACGGCCTGGAGTGTTACCATCGCGAATTCGACCCGCAAACCTCCCGGCACTATTTTAAATTAGCCCGTGAAAACAACCTTATCGTTACCGGAGGTTCCGATTACCACGGAACACTGGAGGAAAATTTCAAACTGGGGGATTGGTGGTTTGAACCGGAGTGGAAATCAATTCGCCGGAAACAAACTGTTTCACCGACTTAAAACATCCAACGCCTCAGCCAGCGGTGGACCCTTACTGATTATCTAAAAAACCCTTTAACTCATTACTTATTTCCTGAATTCTTTCCTTGTCAGAATCTGTAACATTTTCCCAGGTTTTGTTCTGCATCCTGTCCAGGATGTTATCCGCTTCCTCCATTAAATCATCACGGTTTTTTTGCGTTTCCTCCCACTCTTTACGCTTCTTTTTTGTTTTCCGCCGCCCCAGCCAGCGACTGACAGGACCCAGTAGTGGGTTCTGGGGGTTGCCAAAACGACAGTAAAACAAACCCATCAAAAGCCCACCAAGATGAGCCATATGGGCGATACGTAATTTTGGTTCAAAAATACTCGTTTCAAAAAGACCAGCGAGCAGAGAAATAATACCGACCATCAGAACAAAATGTTTAACCTTCATAGGAATAATTCCCATGACATAAACGTCCCTTTCCGGCCAGTAGGTGGCAAAAGCCCCCAGCAAACCAAGAATAGCCCCGGAAGCTCCAACCGTGGGCATCTGCCCGTAATTAAATATCACCATGGACACCCCTGCCGCAACACCGCAGACCAGATAGAAACGAAGAAAACTGATCGCTCCCCAGGCTCGCTCAAGTTCCACCCCGAACATCCAGAGAATTAACATGTTTATAAGAATATGAAAAAACCCGCCGTGTAAAAACTGATAAGTTATTAGCTGCCAGACGAAACCGCTTTCAACCACAAGTTTCGGAATAAGCGCAAAATAATAAATAAACCAGGCCGGACTTCCCAGTTTATTTATTTGCATAAAAATTCCCAAAAGCATCTGAAACAAAAATACCGCACCGTTAGCAATCAAAAGGATTCTAACCATAGGGGTCGTAGAACCGGGCCCAATTCTCATAGTCTGACGCATTATTACACCTCCCTTGTGAAAGTCTTTACATATTATCAGTTAATTGGAAGTTTATAAAATAAACCCGCTGACCACCGGACTTAAAAATCTATTGCACAACCTGACAAATCACAGCCCGGTAATTCGTCTGAAAACAGTCGCTTTTTGTTTTGCCTGTGGCCAGAAAAGAAGTACAATAAGCTATCAAAGATAATGACCAGTTAATATCCGGAGGTTTGGCTATGAGTGTGGCTCGAATATTAATTGTGGGAGATGAAATCCTTCACGGGGAAATTCAGGATGTGAACGGTCCCTGGCTTGTAGACAGTCTCAACAGTTGCGGGGTGGAAATTGATTTATTGAGCATTATTCCCGATAAACTTGAGTTTATCTGTAAAAAAATACAAAGAAACCGCAAAGTGGATTATCTGCTTATCAGCGGGGGAATAGGCCCCACCCACGATGATAAAACCCGCGAAGCGCTGGCGCGGGCTTTAAACAAGCCCCTGGTAAAAAACTCCTACACTATGCAGCTTCTCGAAGAACATTACGGCAGCGATCTTAATAAACCGCGCGAGGAGATGGCCATGCTGCCCGAAAATTCGGAGGTTATTTATCTCCCGGAAACACCCTCGATAGCATTCAGGACGGAAAACATCTACGTTTTTCCGGGGGTTCCTTCTCTCCTCAAGCCACTTTTCAAAAAATGGGAACACAGATTTAGCGGGCAGAAATGTTTTTCCTATTCACTTACGTTAACAGCCCGGGAAGGAGACATCGCCAAGAAATTGCAGGAACTGCAAATCCGTCACGATAACCTGCAGTTTGCTTCCTATCCTCACGCCGAAAAAATAACTCTTCTTGTCCGGGGTTATGATCAGGAAGAATTCCAACAGGGTAAAAAGGACTTACAAAATTACTTTTCATGATGTCTTTTTCAGGGCAGCAATCTGGGATTCATCCCGGAAAATCGAGGCATAACCATCCCCGCTGATGCATTTACATAAGTGGGGTCTGCTATTACAAAATCTCTACCATTGACGGTCAGATAAGAACCGGTGGGGTCTGGAAATTCAACTGCGGTGGCAGCATGGCCCGGGTAATCAAGGCCGTAAACTTCTTCCTTCAGCAGACTACGAACCAGCCAGGAAAAAAATATCGCACGGTCGTCACAATCAGAATAAGGAAAATAAAGACTTTCGGCCGGCAGCATATACTGTTCCCGCCCGAACTGGTGTTGATCTGTTTTGTAATCGAAACCCTTTTGAACAAATGCCAGCAAAAAATCTACAGCTTCCGAGTAAGAAAGTGGTCTTATCTTTTCCTCAAGAGCTTCAAGCATCTCGGGGCCAAGACCGGAAGCAACCGAAAGTTCAAAATATCTGGCAAGAGAAAGCTGTGGAAGTTTCTTCATATAGGCCACAGCTTCGGCGCAATAGGAGGCCGGAATTGAATAACTACGACCCTGATAATCAAACTCCAGGTGCTGCTCGACTCTTTCACCACCGGCTGCGGGTATTTTATTTAAATCTATGGTTATTTCACGGGCCACCGCAGCGTGTTTACCCGGATAAGTATTTAAAGATTTTATACCTTCCCCCGGGGGATTGAAAACATAATAACGCTGCCCATCCAGGTTAAAAAAAGGTAGCTGGTAAAGGGGGTCCGAATAATTGTAAAGCAAATATATCCGCCCATTTCCATCATAGGCAGTTCGAACACGATAGCCGCTTTTCAAAAGCAAACCCCAGCTAACAAGTCGGGAAAGATTCTTTGAATTTACCAGCCGGTCAGAAAGGCTATCAACAAGAAGCATATACCCCCAGCCGTCAAGGTCCAATTTCCCTTTTGTCTCTTCAAGCCGGGAAATTAATTGTTTTAATTCAATTGCGGAAAAGTCCCGCCAGAAATCAGCTATTCCTTCTCTGTTTGCAGACGATAACTCCAGTGAGGAAAAAACCTGTTCATCAACTTTGAAGGTCAGTTGATGGCCAAAATAATCAACTTCTATTTCACCGCTGGCGGCTCGCTCAAAAACAGCAGTGGTGTCCGGTTTGATACCGGGCTGCAGATCAATTTTGAGAACCTCTGTTTTTGTTTCTTCCTTTATCTTAACCGGTTCAGGTTCTTCTTTTTCTTTAGCAGCGGGTTGTTCAACTGGTTTCGGGGCAGTATCTTCGACTTTTCCCCGTAAAACTTCCATTTTTTCCCAGCGTTTTTTTAGAAACTTGTGAAACTGACGGTCACGCTCGTTGCGAAAACTGTCAAACTGCTTCTGCCGCGTTCGGCGCCACTCCTCAAACTCCGAAGCGGCAATTTCCGGTGTTCCACCCGACAGCACTACTGTCACTGTTGTTAAAAACAGAATCAAACCTACTAACTTTTTATTCATGGCACACTACTCCCCTATGATTATATTCTCGAGCTGTTTTCCCACTTATAGTTCCCTCTTATTCAGGAAACCGGTTCACAATTGAATATCAAATCACAGAGTTCTTCCCGGTTCTCTTCGATAAAACCCATCAGTTTTTCCCAGTCGCTTTGAAAAGAACGTATCGACTTGAGAGGGTCACCGGGTTCATACTCGTGCAAACCGTAAAAAATATTATCAAGGCAACCACGAGCATCATCGTTCTTATCCTCGGATAGATAGTGGTTGGAAAGCATCATGTTGGTACGGTAAATTCTTTCCTCCAGATCCGATTTAAGAAACTGACCCGGCCAGGGATCAAAATACTCGGTCGGTATTCCGAGTTCTTTTTCCATCTGCCTGATTTTCTTTCGGTCATAGGTAAACCGTTCTATATCAAGACGTACAAGTTTCCAGAGAGGAAATCCACGCGGTGGCGGATGATGCTGAACTCTCAGTTCACTGTCCATGTAAAAACGGAAACCAAAGATTCGGGAATTAATCAGCCAGTCCATATCCTCCCCGCGATGACAGCCGGGATCAAGAGGAACCATACTAAAAAAGTCTCGATGCAAGACTATATTTCCCATAACCACGTAAGAAGACTCATTTAAACGCGGTTCGGAAAAAATATAGCGGTCAAACGCTTCATTCATGGCTTCGGCATTGTTCCAGTACGCCATCCATGTTGGTGGACGACCGGCGTAATTAATGGTTCCGTCCTCGGTGTAATATGGCCCACAGACCACCCTGGCTTCCTCGCCCGTTTTACCGACATTACTACCAATATACTCCTGCGCTTTTTTTAGATAATCCGGGTCGTCAAAAACCACGTCGTCATCGGATGAAATAACTATTTCATAACCCAGTATGTGACAGGCCACCATACACATATTTCGAACTTCTGAATATCCGTACATCGAAAGCGGCTCCAGCATATCATCGCTGCCTTTCTCGGCAACAAATTCCCGCAGCCGGCGAAAACGATCATATGTAAGATGATAACTGCCGTAACCACCGGCATTTTCATCAATATCTTTTTTTACGCGATCGTCAACCTCCTCCTCCCATTTGCTACTGGAGGAAGCGCTTACAAGCACCACATCATAGTCACCCTCAATGATATCCATCGTGTCCAGAAACCGACCCAGACAGCCCTCCTGATCTATAGCAATCGGGTGATCATATATTTGATCGGTATCCTCGAAAAATTTATCTGTTGGCGGGCCCCAGAAAGTAGGAGCGGTAATAGCAATTTTTTTTGACATTAATACTCAACTCCTCAAGGTGTAATAAAAACCAAATCAATATCAGAACAAAAACAAATTATATCCTTCTTCCGGCATTTAAATCCATCAGGTCAGGTGGCAAGCACGGCGGCTATTTTTTCATTTGTAGAACTCAGTTCTTTATTACTCACCGCTTCTGCAAAAGGAACAAGATTGCGCTGACCACTGCGCACGCCCACACAAACTCCAGACCCCCCCTCGACCAGAGCCCGAACAGCAAAATAACCCATTTTGCCGCCGAGTATGCGGTCCCACGCAGTCGGGGAGCCACCTCGCTGTATATGACCGAGGACTGCAACGCGAATTTCCATCCCGCTTAATTCTTCCAGCTCGCCGGCAAGTTTAAACCCTTTACCGGCTCCTTCCGCCAATACAATTATATAATGCAGCTTACCCTTGTTGCGACCTTCCTGAATTCTGTGACCGATTTCTTCAACGCTGTATTCGTGCTCGGGAATAAGAATCTCCTCGGCTCCACCCGCCAATCCAACAGATAAAGCAATATGTCCGCTGGTGCGTCCCATTACTTCAATTATAAAGAGCCGCTCGTGGGAAGTTGCCGTATCTCTGATCCGGTCGACCGATTCAAGAGCTGTGTTAACGGCAGTATCAAAACCAAGACAGAGGTCCGTGCCCTCCACATCGTTATCAATACTTGCAGGCAAGCCAATAACACTGCCATCCCATATCCCATCAAGGGCCATGGCCCCCTGCAGTGAACCCTCGCCACCGAGGACAACAAGTCCTTCTATACCAAGTTCTTCCAGGTTTTTAACCGATTCCTCCTGGGCCTCTCGTTCTTTAAATTCAGGACACCTAAAGGTGCGCAGTATCGTCCCCCCTTCTTCCAGTATTCCTCCAACAGAACTTACGTCCAACTGATGATATTCTTTATTTAACAGGCCTGCATACCCGCGATGGAAACCAATGATCTCCATATCTTCATAAAGGGCGGTGCGAACCACGCCTCGGATCGCCGCGTTCATTCCGGGAGCATCCCCACCACTTGTTAAAACAGCTATTCTTTTCATCTATAAACCTCCATTAAAAACATCGGACTATCTTTTTATTAAAGCACATTATTAAAATAACTTAATTTG
>CAYTSZ010000013.1:15626-18619 GCA_964440635.1 uncultured bacterium | reverse complement strand
CGGTAAATGAAATAGACATAGAAACATTCCAGGGACAAGTAATCAACAGCATCCGCAGCCATAAAAACGTGGAAACAGATTATCAGATCATAACACCAACTGCTGTTGCCGGAATTCGGGGGACAACTTTTCGCTGTGAAATTTTAGAAGATAATTCAACGGAAGTTTCTGTGCTCGAAGGCCGGGTCAATTTTTATAACCGGTTCAATCCTCAGTTCAGACGGGAAATACAGGCCCGGCAGCGCAGCCGGCTACGCCAGGATGAAGACGAACCCGACGAACCGGAGGAAATAGAAGAGGATGACGAGAAAGAAATAAAGGAACTTAAAGATCTTGCTGATAACGAGCTTCTTCTGGCTCCTGCCCTCGAGAAAATAAATATTAACAATCAAACAGCAGCAGAAAAAATGCAGTTTGTTTATACCAGCCAACAAGAATGGCTGATCACAGGACAGGCCTCCGCCCGAGAAGAAGATGCAGAGCTTCAGGCAGTAAATGTTTCTGTAAACGGAAAGGAACTGGAGGTCAGCGGTCTTGAAAACTGGCAGACCTCTTTTACCCCCCCGCTGCCCGAAGCGGGAACAACCATGGAAATAGAAGTGAATATCCAGGTTACCGACAATCTGGGTTCAACAGAGGAATTCAAGAGTGTTATTGAACTCAGTCACCCGCATGAAAAACCTGAACTTAAAATTGGAGATCTAAAAGTAACTGTTACTGAAGTGGCCGGATATCCTCCATCGGAACTTACTTTCCCGCTCCAACTTATTGACCATTATTTAAACGACGGAAATCTGTTGATCGGCGGATCGGCCGAAAGCGCCGAAGAAGAGGTTGCCGGGGTTGCTGTGAGATTTGCCACCGATGAGGGAAGTCTCCTGGATTATCTTAAAAAATTACCCGAAAATGAGCAGCAGGCTCTGCGGGACGGTTCGCTAACTATCAGTGAAATTGTCAACCGGCCAAATTCTTTCCTCGCAGCAAGGGGAAGTGCGGAGTGGATTGCTTCCCTTGCCTTACCCGGTATGGATGAGTTCGAACTTGAGCTTCAGGCATGGTCGGACAACAATGCTTTAAGCCCGGCTGTGCGCATCGGACCTTTTACTAGTGCGCAAAGCGCGGAAATACCTCCTGTCGGGTACCGGGAAGGCAGCGTTGACATCCGCTATACCAGCGTGGCCAGACAGCCGCTGGGAGAACTTGAATTTCCTTTCCACAGTTTCCGCGGTGATGTAGAAGGAGAGGGGGTTATCGTTGAAGGTTCTGTGGAAACAGAAGGCAATGTGGCAGCCGTCGCTTACTCCCTGGACGGGGGAAGCAACTGGCAGCTTGCCAACGGCACAGACCAGTGGTGGTTTGCCGTCCCGGCCACAGTTGGCGCCACATACGAGGTGGTCACTGTCGCCTGGACAATTGACGGCATGATTGGCAGTCAGAACAACTTGGGCGAGATTATCCATACCGCTCATTCCTATGAAGCAGAACTCCGCCAGAATTATGTGGATATGTGGGATGCTTACGAACAACAAAACGCCCGCGATTTTATGTATTTTTTACACGATGAATTTGAATTCTATGATGACTGGGACCGGGAAACTCTTGACCGCTCTGAATTCGAAAGAATGATCAAAGAAGATTTTAAGGAGACGCTTTCTCTAAGTGTAAACCAGAACATCGAAAGAACCATGGCTGATATGTACAGCGGTGAACTGCAGGGGCAATTTACATTCAAAACGACCCGACCGGCGCGGAATGACTTTTATGTGGAAGATTTTATGCAAAGCGATGGAACCTATGGTTACGAGAGAGTGGCCAACGGCGAATACAAACTGCTGACCATCAAAGACTGGGACGAGACGAATTACGATGGCTTTGAAATTTCATTTTTTCACACTTCAAATCAACTGGATGGCTGGGAACCAGAATGGTTTGAAATCACACACAATGATCCGATGGGTGGTGAACCTTATTATTATGGACAGCTAATTTTTATATTAAATTATGAAAACAATCTCAATTCCCCTCCATCAGAACCAACTGTGTACGTTCGTGATAATAACCAGAGTAGCGAAACGGTTCTCAACGAAACTGAAAACCCGGTCAGCGCCGGAGGAGTTTTTGCAACCGGGAGAAGTAATCTGTCGGATATAAGCACCATCCCCTCTGTCACCAGCCCTGAATATAAAAATAAAGTTACTTTATTCGAAGGGGAGGTCTACGCTTTAAATATCAAACCAAACCCCAACTATTATATGTATGCCGACGATGAAGACTTAAATTCGAACACCGGAATTTTCAAAGTTATTGGCTTTAACACCGGTCCTCTTGGAATAGAAGAGGTTAAATTAAGGGTCATACTTACTGAAACTCCACCGGGTGGCAATCCGATACTAAATTTTGAAGGAGTGGATCCGTTTTGAAATTGAAAATCAATAAACTTACTATCTGGTTATCAGTGCTTGCCGTTCTCGGACTGATGATTACCGCCTGCGTCCCAACAGTCGACCAGCCGGCTGACAGAAAACTGCGCATGGAAGCCAACGATTGTGTGAATAGAATAAAACGGGGGATGGAAAATGAAAATATAAACCGAATCATGGATGTTATACATCCCGATTATTCCCCCTCTGAAGCTGACCTGCGGGCTGGACTGCGCGATGTTTTTAGCGAATGCACTCAAATAGAACTTGATTTCTATGCTGTGAATTTTAATCGGGCCAACGGGGAAATGAATTTAACAGTTAACTGGAATTTGCGCTGGAATAAAAATTCTCAAATTGAACTGCGCAAAGGTAGAACCACTTTCAAACTGAAAAGAACCAGAAACGGCAAATTAATGGTATTAAGTCAGGCGGGAGATATTCTGCTGGGAAGATTAAACCCCGGCCGGGCTAAATAAATTTACTCCCGCGGCTTCCTTCAATTTATGGTTCAGAGTTTACAAGTTAAAATCAAACCCCCAAATCAAAACCAATGGATTCCGGCTCGGAGGC
>CAYTSZ010000013.1:0-15526 GCA_964440635.1 uncultured bacterium | reverse complement strand
CGGAATGACGGTTAAAATCAAAACCGCAAGTCAGCAACACTGGATTCCGGCTCGGAGGCCGGAATGACGGTTAAAATCAAAACCGCAAGTCAGCAACACTGGATTCCGGCTCGGGGGCCGGAATGACGGTCAAAATCAAAACCGCAGGTCAGCAACACTGGATTCCGGCTCAGAGGCCGGAATGACGGTCAAAAACAAAACCCCATCACCGCTGTCATGGCCGTAGAAAACGGCTGGAATGATTTCCGCTACCGGAACCAGAGATTAAACACGCACTTCAAAAACACCCTTCCAACCAACCTGCTAACAGCCACCAAAAAAGCCAACGCCCACCCCTCAACCCGCAGCAACAGACTGCTCATAGAAAAACTACCCCCCAAAAAAATAGAACAATGGCTAACCAGAATAGGAATAACCCTGAACCCTTGAGCAAAGTAGTTCAGACTAAGCTGAACTACTTTACTTATTGTAATTTGATTTATTAACGCTTACGGCGGGCTGTGGTGCAAAGTAAATTTAGATAGTTCAGACTAAGCTGAACTAGTTTCGTTAGCCGGGGGAGGTTTGCAGGAGTGAAGGGGGGTGGTATTTCGTGGTTTTTAGTGGGGAAAGGTTTTTTTATTTACAACCATAACCGATAATTGACGACTTCCAGTGAAACCCCGGGGTTCAGGCAAAAAAAGCAAGTTTATAACTGGCCTGTGTAATTCAAAATCAAAATGGATTCCGGGGTCAAGCCCCAAAATTGCGACCTGAAACAGGTTGTCTTTGCCGTTGAAGTTCCCCAATCACGCAGTTACCTCATAACGCAATCACGATCAGGCTATTGAATTTCCTTCGTCACTCCGTCGCCTCTTCGTATTTATATTTTTCCTGTTTTACTTCTGTATTCCTCTGTGCCCCTGTAATAAAATCGCATTTGAATCTTATTTTCCGAACCGTAATTAAACAAATCACACAAGATTAGAGTAATACGTTACGGTTACAACTGAGCAGTGGCAGATTGCGATCTTACTCAAAATATATTTGACTATCAATTTTAGCTGTGTATAATTTTTAAAAATGGAAAGAAGTGGAAGGTTTTTATTTTCAGGCTCGCATTTTACCTGATGAGCCGCAGCTAACCAATTAACCCACACGGGATGGTGAATTCAACTTGGCACTGGAAATGTTGAAGGAACTAAAAGAAACAGAAGACAAAGCAAAAAAAATGAAAAACAGAGCGAAAAAAGAAGCAGAAGAAACAATCAAGCAGGCCCGTAAAAAAGCGGAAGAAATTAAAAAGACAGCAGAAAAAGAAGCAAAAAAAGAAAAAGAATTAATGCTGGAAGAAGCGCGCAAGACCGGCGAGGAAACCGCCGAGCAGATTATTCGAGAGGGGAAGGATGATATAGAAAAAATCAAAAAACAGGCCGATAAAAACCGTGAGAAAGCCTGCGACTATGTCCTGGAAAGGGTTGCTAAATTAAATGGCAATAGTTGATATGCGAAAGGCCTTCATTATAGGCCGCCAGCAAGACAAGTCCGAAGTAATAGAGCAACTCCAGCGGCTTAATATCTTTGAAATCTCAGAAATAGGAGCCCGGCTGGAAGACGAAGAATGGAGTTCCCTCCTCAATCCCGACCGGATCCCCGAAGAACTTGACGAAACATTAAATATGCTCAGTAAAATTGATTATGTAATCGATTTTCTGGAACAATTCGCCCACGAAAAAAAATCCATGATCGATCAATTGCTGGGCATAAAACCCTATATACCCGAGGATAAATTCCAACAACATCTTAAAAACAAAAGTAAATGCAATGAAATATATGACGAATGCTACGAACTGGATCGCGAACTGAATAACATTAACAATCAATTAAATAGTCTGGAAAATGATCGAGCCGAACTTGAAACATGGTCTGATCTGGATATCCCGGTTGAAGAAATAAAAGACACGAAGCTACTGAGTATCACCCTGGCTTCCGTTGAAGATGTTGAATGGGAATCGCTGCAAAATAGTCTCCAGGAACAAATAGAGGGCTACTACCTGGAAAAAATAAACAGCGAGGAAAAAGAGGTTAATTTTTTCCTTATAACCGCTCGCAGCGACAGGGAAATCTTAGAGGAATTATTTATATCAAATGAAGTCACTCCTGTTTCACTGCCCGCAAAAGAAAATACAGTTTCCAAAAATTTGCAGGATATACAGCAAAAAATAGAAAAACTCAAAACCAGAAAACAACAAATTGAGAAAACTGCCCGAAAGCTGTTAGAAGAAATAGAACTTTTACATTCCCACTATGATGCCTGTCTGATAAAACAGCATCGGATGGAAATAATAGATAGTATTGGCGCCACCGATCAATTGTTCGTCATAGAAGGCTGGGTTCCCGCGGACAAGGTGGAGAAATTAGAAAAAATACTCAGCAAAATCTCGGTGGAAATTGTCTGCGAAACCAGGGAGGCCGCCGAAGATGAATCCCCGCCGGTGGCTCTTGATAATCCACGAATAATCAAACCTTTTGAAGTTGTAACCAAATTATACGGCACGCCGACCCAGCAGGATGTGGACCCGACACTGTCTACGGCGCCTTTCTTTTTTGTTTTTATAGGTTTAACTCTCACCGATGCCGGCTACGGGATACTGCTGTCACTTTTTTCTCTCTGGGGGCTTAAAAAACTCAGATTAACCGGAATGTCGGAGAAGCTTTTCCAGTTGTTTTTTCTGGCCGGGATTTCCACCTTTTTAATGGGGGCGCTGACCGGAGGCTGGTTTGGAAACTTAATACCGATAGAACATATCTGGTTTAATCCCGAAGCATCACCAATATATTTTCTGCTGGTAACTTTTGTTCTCGGAGTAATACAGATTTATGCCGGGCTTGGGATTGAATTTTACAAAAATGTAACCGCCGGGAAAACTCTGGCTGCTCTTTATGACCAGGGGTTGTGGCTGGTTTTCTTAACCGGACTGATAACGAAATTTGTTCTTGTTTCCCTCTGGGATACAGGACTTGTATTTTATCTTGGAGAAATATTTACTTATGGAGGAGTTCTGGGTTTGATACTAACCCAGGGGAGAGCTTCTAAAAACATATTCGCCCGGCTGGGTATGGGCGTATTGAGTCTTTATGATGTTGTCCAGTATGCAAGTGATGTTCTGTCTTACTCACGGCTTCTGGCCCTGGGGCTGGCTACCAGTGTTATCGCCACCGTAATCAACCGGGTAGCAATGATGGTTATTGATGTTCCCTGGCTCGGGTATATACTTATGGGTCTTATTCTGGTGGCCGGACATATGTTTAATTTCGTGATAAACTTAATTAGCGGTTATGTACATACCAGCCGCCTTCAATACGTTGAGTTTTACAGCAAGTTTATGGTAGCCGGAGGTGACGCTTTTAACCCGTTTGGTTTAAAAACAAAATATCTCGACATTGGTCTGAACAAGACCGGAAAAACTGGTTCTAACTCTAAAGAGTCTTGATTTGAAAAATAAACAGGAAATTAAGTTTGATTTTTTATATTTTTAAGGAGGACGTTAATAATGGAAATAACGACAGGATTTATTTTTGCTCTCGCCGGCGCTTCGCTGGCCGTTGGGCTGGCCGGAATCGGTTCCGCTCTTGGTGTATGGATTGCCGGTGAAAGTGCCGCCGGACTTATGACTGAGGACCCCGATAAATTTGGACAGGCCCTGCTTCTGCAGGCTATGCCCGGCACACAGGGTATTTATGGTCTGCTTACCGGTTTTCTGGTTATGATGGAAATTGGTGTTCTGGACGAAATAAAAGTTGTCTCTGTCCAGCAGGGATGGGCAATTATTATGGCAGTAATGCCTATTGCGGTTGTCGGCCTGGTTTCTGGAATTTTCCAGGGCCGCGTCTGTTCAGCGGGTATCAGCCTGATCGGTAAAAGACCGGAAGAACTGGGTAAAGCAATTACTTTTTCGGCCATTGTAGAAACTTACGCCGTATTTGCTTTCCTTGCCACATTGCTTCTTCTTCAGGGTATAACTATTCCGGGTGTACCTGTTGGCTAATATAAAAATCCTCAAGGAAAGATTGGTGGCCGAGGCCGAAACCGGTGCGCTTGAAATCTGCAAGGACGCTGAGAGTAAATCCGAAGAAATAATCTCTGCTGCCAGAGATGAGGCCAGGACAATCGAAAAACGGATTATGGCGGAGGCTAAAAGTGAAGCCGCCGACATTAAAGACCGCAAGAAGACACTGGCTTCGCTTGAAAACCGCAAGTCCATACTGGCCGCCAAACAGCAGGAGGTCAACAAGGTTTTCGATACAGCTCTGTTTGAGGTCAGAGAGTTAGAGGATTTAGATTATGACTCCCTGATAGAAGAGCTGGTCCTGGCGGAAGTTAAAACTGGCGAGGAAGAGTTGATCTTCAATCCCGAGGATAAGAAAAAGTTTGGCAAAAAGTTTGTCAAAACCCTTAATGAAAAACTTGAGGCCGACGATAAAAACGCCAACCTGTCGCTTTCTGACGAAACACGCGATATCTGCGGCGGGGTTATCCTCAAAGAAGAAGGCGTGGAGAACAATAACTCGTTTGAAGCTCTACTCGCAATGCGCCGCGATGATCTTGAGGCTGAAGTGGCCGGGATTCTTTTCAGTTAATATCCCGGTCTTTTTTAATTTCGTTTGATCTGAGCAATTTTGTAAGTTTCTTGATTAAACAAAGCACCACTAACAGGAGGACATTTACCTGTGTATAACCTGAATTACTCTTATGCAGTACCCCGAATAAAAAGTATGGAAACAAAACTTCTGGACCGGGGTCTGCTCAACAGAATTATGTCCGAACAGGAAGCAAGGGACGCTCTGTTTATTCTATCAGAGACTGAATATTCACATTTTCTTTCTGATATTGAAAATGTATACCAGTTTGAAGAAGTCCTGAACAAAGAACTCGAGCGGGTTTATGATCTCCTTTTTGAACTGGCTCCTGACAGACGTTTGCTTGAATTCATAACTCTGCGCGGAGACATTCAGAACCTCAAGGTTCTGTTCAAGTCGGGCGGAGATATTAAAGCCGACAGCAAACTTTTCACCACCCGCTGTGAAGTAGCACCTGAAAAACTGCTGGAAGCTTACGAAGAAAAACGCTGGGATCGACTCCCTGAATTTTTCGAACAGGCCGCTCTCAGGGTAGAAGAAAAAACCAGGATAGACCGTGGAAACCAGCAGTTGATAGATATTATACTGGATAAGATTCACTATGAACGGGCTTATGAACTGGCCGGGCAGCTCAACAGCAAGCTGATTATTGAGTTTTATGAACATAAGATTGATTTTTTAAATATTGAAATTTTCATCCGTTCCCGGGCAATGGAGCAGGATTCAACGTTCATGAAAGAGGCCCTGATTGATGGCGGTAATATCGAAAAAAGCCTTTTCGATGAATGTTTTGAAGAAAATATTTCCGCCCTGGCCGATCGCTTGAAAATGACCGACTATAACGAGGTTGTCCGGGAGGGTATAGAATCCTGGAAAAAAAATAATTCCCTGAGCCGTTATGAGACCCTCAGCCAGGATTATTTGATGAGATTGATCCATAAAGCTAAACTGATATTTTTTGGACCAGAACCTTTGTTCAGTTACCTGTGGGCGAAAGAAACAGAAATAAAAAACTTGCGTATCATTTTAACCGGCAAAATTAATAATCTGCCGGAATCTTCAATTGAGGAACGTATTAATGAACTCTACGTATAAAATAGCGGCAATAGGGGACCGGGATTCCATAGCCGGCTTTAAGGCGGTTGGAATTAAAATTTTCCCGGTTACTTCTACGGAGGCGGCCAGACATCAATTGAAAACTCTCCGTGACGAGAGTGAATATGCCATTGTTTTCATTACAGAACCGCTGATCGAGGAAATCGAGGAAACTATTGATGAGATTAACAGTAAAATATTACCTGCTGTAATTCCAATTCCCGACAACCGGGGCAGCACAGGAGTTGCTATGGAAAGAATGAGAAAAACAGTCGAAAAAGCAGTTGGAGCAGACATCCTATCAGAGGAAAAGGGTGAATTATGAAGACAGGAACAATAATTAAGGTTTCAGGACCACTTGTAGTGGCAGAAGGAATGGATAATGTTCGAATGTATGATGTTGTAAGGGTGAGTGAGGAGCGGCTGATCGGTGAAGTAATCGAACTCAGTGGCGACGAAGCTTACATCCAGGTTTATGAGGAAACAACCGGACTGGGTCCCGGTGATCCGGTTTATCCGACCGGTAAACCACTCAGTGTTGAGCTGGGTCCGGGTCTGATTGAATCAATTTATGACGGTATTCAACGCCCCCTGGATAAGATCGAGGAAAAAACAGGTTCCAATATCGCCCGTGGTGTGGAAGTACCCGGGTTGGATCGCGAACGCGAATGGGAATTTGAAGCCGTCGCCAAGAAAAATGACGAAGTCGGGCCCGGCGATGTGCTGGGAACTGTCCAGGAAACCCCGATCGTGGAACACAAGATTATGGTACCTCCCAATGTTTCAGGAACTGTGAAAAAAATACACCAGGGCACTGCAAAAGTTGAAGATATTGTTGCAGTCCTGGAAACAGAAGATGGCGAAGAAGAGATAAACATGATCCAGGAATGGCCGGTCAGGGAGGGACGACCCTATGAGCAGCAGCTCCCGCCGGAAATACCTCTGGTAACAGGCCAGCGGGTCATTGATACCTTTTTCCCGGTCAGTAAAGGTGGTACCGCCTGCATCCCCGGACCTTTCGGCAGTGGTAAAACGGTTGTTCAACACCAGCTTGCCAAATGGGCCGACGCCGATATTATTGTCTATATCGGCTGTGGAGAACGTGGAAATGAAATGACCGAGGTTCTTATAGAGTTTCCGGAACTCGAAGACCCCCACAGCGGAGAACCGCTGATGAAAAGAACAGTGCTTATTGCCAACACATCAAATATGCCTGTTGCGGCCCGTGAGGCTTCCATCTACACCGGAAGCACAATCGCTGAATATTTCCGCGACATGGGCTACAGCGTCGCCCTGATGGCTGACTCTACGTCGCGATGGGCGGAGGCTTTGCGCGAAATATCGGGTCGGATGGAAGAGATGCCCGGTGAAGAGGGATACCCCGCTTACCTGGGAACCCGCGCCGCTGAATTTTACGAACGAGCGGGCAGAATAAAATGCCTGGGCAGTGATGACCGGATGGGAACACTGACCACCGTTGGAGCCGTATCACCTCCCGGTGGTGACCTTTCAGAACCGGTTTCTCAGGCCACACTCCGGGTGGTAAAAGTCTTCTGGGGACTTGATTCCTCGCTGGCTTCCCAGCGACATTTCCCGGCCATCGACTGGCTGGAAAGCTACTCCCTGTATCTTGATAATATTGAAGATTATCTGAAAGAAAATGTGGGAGAAGCCTGGATTACCGCCAGAGAAGAAGCTATGAGACTCTTGCAGGAGGAATCAGAACTCGAAGAGGTGGTCAGACTGGTCGGGGAAGATGCTCTTTCAACCCACAACCGTCTGATACTTCAAGTCGCGCGGATTATACGCGAAGATTATCTACACCAGAACGCTTATCATGATGTTGACACCTACACCTCCCTTAACAAACAGTATCGAATGCTCAAGTTGATTATCGATTTTTACAAACGGGCTTCCGAAGTATTGCATGAAGGAGCTGAACTGGAGGATGTAACCTCTATTTCCCTTATGGATGATATCGCGCGAATGAAATTCGTAGAGGAAGAAGAAATTGACCAGAAATTTAAAGAGTTTGAAGACAAATTGGAAGAAGAGATGGAACAGATCCTTGCCGGAAGCCAGCACGTATCATCTGGCTCCGAAAGTGGAGAGGAAGAGTAATGGTCAGAGAATATAAGACAGTAACAGAACTCAGCGGACCGCTGATGATAGTCGAACAGGTCACTGATGTTAAATACGGAGAACTTGTTGAGATCGAAGACGCTAAAGGAGATACCCGCCGGGGTGAAGTTCTTGAAACTTCCAAAGGCCGGGCACTTGTCCAGCTTTTTGAAGGTTCCAGCGGACTTAACCTCACCGAAAGTAAGGTTAAATTTCTGGGTAAACCGGCTCAACTGGGGGTCTCCGAGGATATGCTGGGCCGGGTTTTTACCGGGTTTGGCGACGTTCGAGATGACGGACCGAAAATTATTCCCGACGAACGTTATGATATTAACGGAACACCTATCAATCCCTATGCCCGCGAATATCCCGAGGAGTTTATCCAGACCGGTATCTCGACCATTGACGGTCTGAACACCCTGGTTCGCGGCCAAAAATTACCTATTTTTTCCGGCAGTGGACTTCCACATTCCAAGATGGCCGCCCAGATCGCACGACAGGCCAAAGTTCCCGGCACTGAAGGGGAGTTTGCTGTTGTCTTTGCTGCCATGGGAACAACATTTGAAGAGGCTGATTTCTTTATCCGTGACTTCCGGCGCACCGGAGCAATCGAACGTTCGATTCTGTTTATTAATCTCGCCGACGACCCGGCGATTGAACGGATCTCCGCGCCACGGATGGCTCTGACCGCTGCTGAATATCTGGCTTTCGAAAAGGATATGCATGTGCTGGTTATTATGACAGACATGACCAACTACTGTGACGCCCTGCGGGAAGTTTCCGCCGCGCGTATGGAAGTTCCCGGGCGCCGTGGTTATCCCGGTTACATGTATACGGACCTTTCAGAGATTTATGAACGGGCCGGAAAAATCAAAGGTAAAGAGGGTTCTATTACCAGTTTCCCGATTCTTACCATGCCCGAAGACGACAAAACACACCCGATTCCCGACCTTACAGGTTATATTACTGAGGGACAGATTATTCTGAGCCGGGAAATACACCGCAAAGGAATATATCCCCCCGTGGATACTCTGCCGTCGCTCTCGCGGCTTAAAGACCGCGGGATCGGAGAGGGATTAACCAGAGAAGATCACGCTGACGTCCTTAACCAGCTTTATGCCGGTTATTCGCGCGGTAAAGAAGCCAAAGAACTGGCCGATATTCTCGGGGAAGCAGCTTTAAGTGAAACTGATAAGAAGTTTTCCGCTTTTGCCGATGAGTTCGAGGATCGTTTTGTCCGCCAGGATGAATACGAAGACCGGACCATAGAGGATACACTGGATCTCGGCTGGGAACTGCTGGCCATGCTGCCGGTTAATGAACTGAAAAGAGTGGACGACAAGTATATTGAAAAATATCTTCCGAAAAAAGATGAGGAAGAAACAGAAGAGTAACCCGAGCTAAATAAGTTGCAGGTTTTTGATTGTAAGATTTTGATGTCATAACTTGCAACCTGAAACCTGCAACTGTAGTTAAGGACTGATTACAAATGGCTGAACGTTTAAATGTCAACCCGACGAGGATGGAACTTTTGTCCCTCAAGGATCAACTGGAAACTGCCCGGCGGGGACATAAACTTCTGAAAGATAAACGCGATGAGTTAATGCGTGTTTTCTTAAACCTCGTCGATAAAACCCGCGATCTGCGCACAAAGGTTGAGGAAAACCTCTCGGAAGCTTTCGCCAGTTTCCTGATGGGTAAGGCGGCCATGAGCGAAGAAGCTCTGGAATCAGCAATTATGTTCAGCGAAAAGGAACTGGAAGTAGATTTCAAAAAATCAACCATAATGGGAGTTCCGGTTGCAGAATTTAACACCGATCCCGACCAGATGGAAGGGGAGATGTACCCCTACGGATTTGCGGATACGGCCGGAGATTTAGATAATTTTATGCAGATAATGACTGAAATCCTGCCCGATCTTGTTCAACTGGCCGAGGTGGAAAAATCTCTAATGCTGCTGGCCGAAGAAATAGAAAACACCCGCCGCAGAGTAAACGCCCTCGAATACGTCCTGATCCCCAGGCAGGAAGAAACAATCCGCTACATAACAATGAAATTAGACGAACGAGAACGCTCCAACCTGACCCGCCTGATGAAAATAAAAGACATGATAAGGTCTTAACAGCCGGTTTATAGTTCCGAGTTAAAATCAAAACCTCAAATCAAAACAATTTTACCACAGGTCACAGAGGTAAAAAATAACAACTTCAATTTAACTATTGATAATTATTAAATACACTATTCTATGTTACCTTTGACTTTCATCCTGATCATCCTGTTAATCCTGTCCGAACCGCCGTTGACGTTTAAGTCGCTTTTCTTTGCGACTTCGCGCGCTTCCCTATGGATGGGATGATGCTGGGAAGCCCACGGAGGGGCGATAGCAGTGCTTTGCGTTCCACCTAAATGTTTTTAATTCCTCTGTGTCCTCTGTGTTAAACCCGCCTTTGAGTTTGATGTTAAAGTTAATCCCCATCAGAAGTGATCCGTGAACCCAAAAAAGGGGTTGAAGTTACCCTCTTAAAATTTTTTTGATTTCCTCTGTGACCTCCGTGACCTCTGTGGTAAAAAGCTGTTGACGTTGACTTTGACTTCGCAGTTACTGCTTGCCCGCTTTTCAACATGTCAGATGAAAAGCGCCGGCGACGTCTTTGCCCTCTTTCAGCAGGCGGGTGTATTCTTTCACCGCTTTATCAGTATTGTGGGCGCTAAAAACTATGCCTTTATTTTCCAGGTGAGTGGCGGCTTTCTCTGTTATCGACATCCGATCGCTGGCACCGCATCCAAATACAATGATATCGGGGCTCCGATTAACAATTTCCGTAAGATCGGAGGGAACCACCCGGTGGCCGCTTTCACGCCACCAGTCAAATTTCCAGTCGCCGTGGACAATAACGTCGCTGGTAACTTCTTGATTGCCAACCTTCAAACTGCCAAAACTATAATCAGAAACTCTCATCGTAAAATCACCCTCCAGAATACAAATTAAAGGAATTCAATCGAACCTTCCAGAATTAATTATAAATAATTATATCTTTTGTTCAATTAACAGTATTTTTTTTACTAAAAGTCCCATTAATAAGGGCTTTTTATACAAATAAAAATCCACTTCATTTATTGTTGACACCGTTATTATAGCGGTCTATAATGAAATTCATGCTAAATAAAGTAATCTAATCTTATTGTTGAAGGAGGGAGAATTATGCAACGTTTTTTCATGTTAAGTTTAGTAGCTGTCTTTGCTGTCGGCCTCATGGGCTGTGCAGGAATGATGGCTGACATATCACCTACTGCTCAGGGGATTTATGCAGAGCAGGCTGGCCCACACGAGGCCATCCAGATTACTCCGGGACAGTCTCACAAGGTAACCGGTTATGCCAAATCTGGTTCTGCCGAAGCAAAATCCATACTTGGTATTGTCAACCTGGGCGATTGTTCGCTGAAAGCTGCTGCTGAAGCTGGTGGCATCACCAATGTTCAGCACGTTACCGTCGCTAAACAGGGCATACTTGGCGTCGTTGCCACAAAGACTGTTACCGTATACGGTAACTAAGTGTGTTCTTGAGGATTTGAATGATTATGTTCACGGCGAATGTCTCAAACGACATGCGTCGTGAGCATTTTTTTTTGTCTTTGCGACTGAAATTATTTTTCCTGCCTCTATTAATTTTTTGTCTGCTTCTGGCGGGCTGCTCGGCATCTCTGTACTCAGGGGTAAAAAATCAAAATTATAAAATAGGCGAGCAAAATACACACCTGCTCAATAAAATAGAAATAGGAATGTCTCTGGCCGAAGTAAACAAGTTGATGGGCAGCGGCAAAATATCCGTCCGGGTGGGCTGGGTGCACTGGTATGAAACCTCCGTCGATCAACCCTTCCGCATTCGCTATATTCAAACCGGCGAAAAAAAATACATGGTCTACTATTACTGGACGAAAACAAAAAACTCTGAGGAATTTTTGACACCGGTAATATTCAATGATACCAAAGTAGTGGCTGTAGGCTGGAAAAATGAAAAGGTATCCGAAAAAACCCTCCGGCGCGAAAGCTGGGGGAACCATGGTTAATAATTACAGACGGCAAAGCTTTGACAATTTACCGACCTGAATTTACACTTATTTCTTTCTGACACATACAGATTAAGCATTATTTTTACCTACAGGTTTAAACAGGATTTAACAATTGGATAAATAGATAAGGATGGAGATTTTTTATGTTTGAACAAAGTTTAAGTGAAGTTGACAGTGATGTTGCCGGGGCTATTGGCAGCGAGGTTGAGCGACAGGAGAATAATATCGAACTGATTGCTTCGGAGAATTTTGTCAGCCGGGCCGTGCTGGAAGCCGCCGGGTCTGTTATGACTAATAAATACGCCGAGGGTTATCCTCGCAAACGCTATTACGGCGGCTGTGAAAACATGGATACTGTCGAGCAACTGGCCATCGATAGGGTCTGTGAACTTTTTGGTTGTAAATTTGCCAATGTCCAGGCCCACTCGGGAAGCGGAGCCAATATGGCCGCTTACATGGCAACGATTGATATCGGCGATACAATTTTAAGCATGGATTTGAGCCATGGCGGACACCTCTCGCACGGGGCACCGGTCAGTTTTAGCGGTAAATGGTATAAGGTCAAACATTACCGGGTAAACGAGGAAACCGAGGTTATCGAACCCGATGAACTCAGAGCTGCAGCCGAAGAAGCCGACCCGGACGTTATTGTGGCCGGATTCAGTGCCTACCCGCGCGAAATACCGTTTAATGTCTTCAGAGAAATAGCTGATAAACACAACGCTTATCTGATTGTCGATATCGCACATATTGCCGGGCTTGTGGCCGCCGGCGAGCACAGCGACCCGTTTCCGGCTGCTGATATTGTTACTTCCACCACCCACAAAACTCTTCGAGGGCCGCGCGGGGGACTTATCCTGACAAACGACGAAGAGCTGGCGACGAGAATAAACAAAGCTATCTTCCCCGGACTTCAGGGTGGACCGCTCATGCATCTGATTGCTGCCAAAGCGGTGGCTTTCAAGGAAGCCCTCAGACCCCAGTTTAAAAACTATCAGAAACAGGTGAAGAAAAACGCTATCAAACTGGGCAAGGAACTGGCCGGGAAAGGTTTCCACATCGTTTCCGGCGGCACGGACAACCATCTTCTCCTGGTTAATTTGACCCCCAAGAATATTACCGGTAAAAAAGCCGAGGCGATACTGGACGAAGTGGGAATTACCGCCAATAAAAACACTGTTCCCGGTGAAACTGAATCACCGTTTGTAACCAGTGGTATTCGCCTGGGCACACCGGCGGTAACCACGCGGGGTATGAAAGAAGCAGAGATGGAAATAATTGCGGACTTAATCAACCGGGTAATTTCCAATCCGGACAACAAAAAAATTCACGCGGAAGTAAGGAAGGAAGTAAGTCAACTTACTGAAAGATTTCCCCTTTATCCTTTCATCGAGGAAAAGGGATTAGTCGCCGCAGGGATTGAATAGTTCCTTGCCGTTTGTTTTTGGACCCCGGTTTAAATCATCAGCAGTTCAGGGTGGAGTTTGCTATTAGTTTACTGGCCGGCCTTTACAGCCCCCGGGCTGACATACTTTATGAAGCAGAACAGAAGCGGTTTTTCTGCGAAGAAAGCGAGGGAGCACTGCAGGCGGTATATGATTATCGGACCCTGGCCGAAACCTCCAGCGCCGAGAAGGCCTTTTCTGATACCAATTTTAAAGGTATAAAACGTTTTATTGATTTGCTGCCGGTTAAAAATATAAAGAACATGCCCCGGGTTCCCGTAGGCGATACACCCTGCTGCCGCTTCCCGCTTCCCGGAGCAAAACAGAAAGAAATATATTTAAAACTCGAACATTACAATCCTTCCGGTTCCTACTACGACCGCGCATTTAGCGTGGCAGCGGCAGTGGGCAAGGAAAACGGTTTCTCAAAAATAGGCGGGGCGGTATTTGAAGCCGAGGAACTGAGGTCCCTGGTTTTCGCATCACGAACGACCGAACTGGAAGCTTATATTTTCACCGATCAGGAACTGGCAGAGAACTTTTCTTTTTTAAATGAACTTTCCAATACCCATATAATCGCCGTTAAAACCAACTCGCGACAGGAGCTATTTGAATGTGCAGCCGAATTAATTGAAAAAAGCAACTGCTACAACTGCAGCCTGCATTATAATCCCTACAGCAGGGATGGTTTAAAGACCATCGCGCTTGAACTTTTTCGACAGCACGAAAGCCTGCCCGACTATATTTTCTTGCCCCCGGGCCGCGGGACTCTTGTAAGTGCTGTCTACCGCGGTTTTGAGGAGTTAGATACTCTGGGCTGGGGTAACACTATTCCCAGGATAATAAGTGGCGAACCGGCACCTGAAGCTTTTGTAGCGGCCTGCCAGCAAAGAGGTAATGAAAACGGGGTAAACTTCAAACCGGGAATAGACAGCAAAACGGTGGACAATATCTTTGCTCCCCGGGCTGTAAAAGAAAGCGGAGGCGAAGCTCTTGCTCTTTCCGAACAGGAACTTAATAAAGCCCAGCAGTTATTAACCGATAGAACCGGTTTGTACTGCAGCCGGCGTGAAGCGGCCGGACTGGCTGCTTTTAAACAGGTCGAAGACACAATTGAACCCGATAAAAAAATCCTGATCCTGCTTGGCGGCAGCAGACAGATCCCCCGGTTATTTGATAAACAAAAAAAGTTGCCTGAAATTGATGTTTTCCACGATCACGAAAATATTAATTCAATCCTAAAAAACAATGACTGAACAAGCTGAAGCCACCCGCTGGCTTCAGCGAAATGACAGCCGGCTGGCCGAGATAATAAGACTGTTAAAACTGCATTACAACCCGCCTTCCCGCAAAAATAATCGAAGCGGGCTGCAGGTTCTGGTGCTGACCGTATTAAGCCAGAACACCACCGATCCCAACGCCCTGCAGGCTTACCAGAGCCTTTTGAAAAAATTCCCCCCGGAAAACACAGCCGGAAACCTCAACGATAACCTGCCCCGGGATTCCCAGGGAAATATAGACACCGTGAAAATAAGAATGTCCATGGCTGCAGACAGCCTGCCAGAACCGAACTGGAAAAAAATAGCAAAGGCGGAGAAAAAAGAACTGGAACAAGCCATCAGTGTCTGTGGACTGCAAAAAACAAAAGCGGCGGCAATCCAGGGGGTTTTAAATAAACTGAAAAATAAATCTGCCTCGTCCTATAACCTGGAAGAATGGTTAAAAGGGCTTGAACCTCCCGAGGCAGTAAAAAAGCTGGAAGAGATAAAAGGAATCGGGGTTAAAACGGCAGCCGTAACCCTGCTGGAAGCTTTCGGTGCTGATCTTTGTCCGGTGGACACACACGTCCATCGAGTCTTCCAGCGGCTTCGAATCGTGAAAGAAAACGCAGACAGGAACAAAACATTTTTCCGTCTCACCGATCTGCTCCCCGACGGAGAGGGATATGCCCTGCATCATAATCTGTTGACCTTTGGCCGGAGGATCTGCACCGCCCGCAATCCAGACTGCAAAGAATGTTTTTTGCAAAATATTTGCTTCGATTACCGCTGCATACAAAACGGGGAAGAACTAACTTTGAAATTTATCTGATTTTTTTGCGACAGAAGTGAAGAAGACAATGGAAGGGGACGAAGGAAGGAGTGACGGAGGTTTAGTCGTGATTAAGTGATTAG